>NZ_RZTC01000065.1:4732-38189 GCF_004023165.1 Mesorhizobium sp. M7A.F.Ca.MR.176.00.0.0
GTCGTACACGGCTTCCACCAAGACCTCGGAACCGGCTGCCCAGACACCCGCTCAGGGCAGCGACCGTAACCTCTTCGGTCGCTAAAACCAATTTCGCAAGCGACGGCAGCTGTGTCTGCCGTCTGGCGAAATCCAGAATTCAGGAGACTAAAATGAACAAGATCCTTATTGCTGCCGCCGCCGTTCTGGCCATCACCGGCAGTGCCTTCGCCGGCAGCGACAACTTTGGCTCCAACGGCGCCAACCAGCCTGCGGTTACTTCGGTTGACAGCGCGCATACGAACTCGGTCCGCAACAGCGGTGGCCTCGTCGAGAAGCTGCTCAATTCGTCGGGCGACGTAGAGAAGTCCGCTCCTCAGGGCAGCGACCGGAATCTCTTCGGCCGTTAACAGTCGAAGCTGATCTTCAAAAAAAGAGCGGCGGGCCTGGCCCGCTGCTCTTTTTTGTCCAAGACGCGGTTCTGCCTCAGGCCGCCTTCGCTTCAGCCTCATGAAGGGCAAACGACCGTCCGTCAGCGTCGAAGAGATGCAGGTCCTCGCCATTGGCGCTCAGCCGCAATGTCGAACCGCGCTTGACCTCAACATTGCCGGGCAGCTTGGTCACCAGCGGGAGGTCGGCGCGACCGATGTCGACATAGACCAGCTGAACCTCGCCGAGCTGCTCGACATAGTCGACCGTCCCCTCGAACAGATAGTCCGCGCCGCTGGCGATGATCAGGTCCTCCGGCCGCACGCCGAAACTAACCGCAGCGCCCTTCGCCGAAGCCGGCGTCGCGATCGGCACGGTCGCCTTGCGTCCGCCGACATGGCTGACGACGGTCGGGTTTCCGGTCTTGTCGATGGTCGCGGGCAGGATGTTCATGGCTGGCGAGCCGATGAACTGGGCAACGAACAGATTGCCGGGCTTCTTGTATAGATCCATCGGCGTGCCGACCTGCTCGATATGGCCGTCCTTGAGCACCACGATGCGGTCGGCGAGCGTCATCGCCTCGACCTGGTCGTGGGTGACGTAGATCATGGTCGTGTTGGGCATCGATTCCTTGAGCTTGGCGATTTCGATGCGGGTGGCGACTCGCAGCGCCGCATCAAGGTTCGAAAGCGGCTCGTCGAACAGGAACACCTTCGGATTGCGCACGATGGCCCGGCCGATGGCGACGCGCTGGCGCTGGCCGCCCGACATCGCCTTGGGCAGGCGGTCGAGATATTTGGTCAGCTGCAGGATCTCGGCGGCCTGACGCACGCGGCGGTCGATCTCGGCCTTGTTCTCTTTGCCGATCTTCATCGAGAACGCCATGTTGTCGTAGACGGTCATGTGCGGGTAGAGCGCGTAGGACTGGAACACCATGGCGATGCCGCGCTTCGACGGCGGCACGTCGTTCACCACTTCGCCGGCTATTCTAAGCTCGCCGGAGGTGATTTCCTCGAGCCCGGCGATCGATCTCAGCAATGTCGACTTGCCGCAGCCCGACGGGCCGACGAAGACGATGAACTCGCCCGATTTAATATCGAGGTCGATGCCGTGGAGAATGTTCAGATTGCCGTAGGACTTCTTCACTTGTCTTAGCGTGACATCGGCCATTTGGTTTCCTCCAGTGATTGGAATTCAGTCGAGACGCCCGAACCAGGCGCCGTAGCCGCCAAGCTCGATGGAACCGCTGTTCGCCTGCCCCGAAAATCCGTGCCCGGGCAGAGGTTGCAGCGATCGGCCGCCAAGGTCAACCTTGGCCGGCCCGGCTCCCAGATTGAAGACGCAGACGATCTGCTCGTTGCCTGCGCGGCGCGTGAAGGCGACGGTGTCGCCCTCACTTTCGATGAAGGTGATGTCGCCCTTGGCGAGCGCCGGATGGGCACGCCGGAAGGTGAGAAAGCGCCGGTAGTGCTCGAGCAGCGAAGCCTCGTCGCCCTGCTGGACATTGACCGCTTGCGCCAGATGCTTGGCCGGCACCGGCAGCCAGGGCTTTGCCTGGGAGAAGCCGCCATTCTTGGCGCTGCCATCCCACACCATTGGCGTGCGGCAGCCGTCGCGGCCCTTGAATTCCGGCCAGAAGCGGATGCCATAGGGATCCTGCAGATCCTCGAACCGCAGCTCTGCCTCACCGAGCCCAAGCTCCTCGCCCTGGTAGATGCAGACCGAACCGCGCAACGACATCAGCAGCGCCGAGATGACCTTGAGGTAGGCGGTCGGGTCGGCCTCATTGGCGGCCCAGCGCGAGGCCGGGCGCATCACGTCGTGGTTGGAGAAGGCCCAGCACGACCAGCCGTCGATGGCGACTTTGCCGAAGGATTCCAGCACCGAGCGGACCTTGCCCGCGCTGATCTTTTCCGGCGCCAGGAAATCGAAGGAGTAGCACATGTGCACGCGCTTGCCGCCTGCGGTGTAGGCGGCAACCACTTCAAGCCCGCGCTGCGAATCGCCGACCTCGCCGACCGCTGCGGTTGCCGGATACTCATCGAGCAGGGCACGGAACCGTTCGAGGAAGCCGAGGTTCTCGGGCCGGCTCTTGTCGTAGAGATGGTCCTGGTAGTTGTAGGGGTTGACCGCCGGCGCGGTCTGGTCGTTGCGCTCTTCCGGCGGCAGCGGCGGATTGTTTTCCAGACCTTGGCTGTGGAAGTAGAAATTGATGGTATCGAGCCGGAAACCATCGACGCCGCGTTCCAGCCAGAAGCGGGTGACGTCGAGCAATGCGTCCTGGACTTCGTGGTTGTGAAAGTTGAGGTCGGGCTGTTCGGCCAGGAAATTGTGCATGTAATATTGCTGGCGGCTGGTGTCCCATTGCCACGCCGAGCCGCCGAAGATCGACAGCCAGTTGTTGGGCGGTGTGCCGTCCGGCCTGGCGTCTGCCCAGACGTACCAATCGGCTTTCGGGTTGCTGCGGCTCGACCGGCTTTCCTTGAACCATGGATGGTTGTCGGCGGTGTGCGACAGCACCTCGTCGATCATCACCTTCAAGCCCAGCCTGTGTGCCTCGGCGGTCAGCGCGTCGAAGTCGGCCAGCGTGCCGAACATCGGATCGACATCGCAGTAATCCGACACGTCATAGCCGAAATCCTTCATCGGCGACTTGAAGAACGGCGAAATCCAGATGGCATCCGCGCCGAGTGCGGCGATGTAGGGGAGGCGGCCTATGATGCCCTTGAGATCGCCGATGCCGTCGCCATTCGAGTCTTGGTAGCTGCGCGGATAGATCTGGTAGATCACCGCGCCCCGCCACCAGTCGCGATCGATGGCGAGGTCAGGCTTCGAGCTGGCCTTCAAAGCGGATTGCATCGTCTCAGCCTCCTTTCACCGAGCCGGCAAGCAGCCCGCGGACAAAATAGCGCTGCAGCGAGAAGAACACGATCAGCGGCACAATGATGGTCACGAAAGCCGATGTCGTCAGAATCTCCCAGTCGCCGCCGCGCGAGCCCAACAGCGCGTTGAGTTTGGCGGTCAGCACGATCTGGTCTGCCTCTGTACCGAGGAAAACCATCGCCACCAGCAGATCGTTCCATACCCACAGGAACTGGAAGATGGCAAATGAAGCCAGCACCGGGAACGACAGCGGCAAGACGATCTTGACGAAGATCTCGAAATCGCTGGCGCCGTCGATGCGCGCCGATTCCATGATTTCGCGCGGCAGGCCGGCAATGTAGCTGCGCAGCAGGTAGATGGCGAAGGGCAGGCCGAAGCCGGTATGCGCCAGCCAGATGCCGAGATAGGTCTTCGACGGCATGCCGAAGAAAGCGCCGACGCCGTTGTAGAGCTTCAACAGCGGGATCAGCGACATCTGCAATGGCACCACCAGCAAGCCGATGATGACGGCGATCAGCAGCGCCCGGCCGGGAAACCGCATCCAGGCCAGCGCATAGGCGGCAAAGGCGGCGATCAGGATCGGGATGACGGTAGCCGGAATGGTGACGGTCAGAGAATTCATGAATGACCGTCCGATGCCTTCGGAGAACAGCACGGTTCTGTAATTGTCGGTGGTGAATTTCGGCGGCGCCGACGAAGCATAATAGACGCGCTGGCCGCGATCGCCTTCGAACGCTTTCGGGGACTGCATGATGAAGCTGCCGTCGGCATTGAGCTGCAAGGTCATGCCGTCGCCGAGATCGGCTGTGGTGCCGGCGGGATATTGCGTCGGTGCCGCCGATTTGACTCCGAAGGCGCTGATGTCGCGCTTGGCGCCGTCGCCGAAGATATTGCCTTCGAGGACGAACTTGCCGTCCTTCTCGACTTGCGCCGAGGCGGGCGGCAGCCGGCCGGCTTCCGTCTGGGTGGAACTGGCGAACGAGTTCCACCAGCCCGAGGCGATGATCTGGTTCTTGTCGCGCAGCGACGAAACCAGGATGCCGAGCGTCGGTATGGTCCAGATTGCGACGAAGATGAGCACGGCGATGTGGACGCCAAAGCGGCTGGCGAAGGAATTTCCGGTCGCGACGGCCATCTCAATGTTCTCCCGTCTCTTTGTTCGCCTGGCGGATGTTCCAGACCATGATCGGGATGACGGCAATCATGATGATGATGGCGATGGTGGCGCCGCGGCCGAAATCGCCGCCGCCGCGGAACATCCAGTCGAACATCAGATTGGCCAGCACCTGGCTGTTCCACTGGCCGTTGGTCATGGTCAGCACGATGTCGAACACTTTGAGCACCAGAATGGTGATCGTGGTCCAGACCACGGCGATGGTGCCCCAGATCTGCGGCACCATGATCTTCCAGAAGATCTGGAACGGATTGGCGCCGTCGATGACGGCGGCTTCCAGCGTTTCTTCGGGAATGCCGCGCAGGGCGGAAGACAGGATGACCATGGCAAAGCCGGTCTGAATCCAGATCAGGATGATCATCAGGAAGAAATTGTTCCAAAACGGCAGCGATATCCAGACCTGCGGTTGGCCGCCGAAATGCTGGATGATGGCGTTGAGGATGCCGATCTGGGTCTGGCCCTCGCCCCGATACTCGTAGATGAATTTCCAGATCACGCTGGCGCCGACGAAGGAGATCGCCAGCGGCAGGAAGATCAGGCTCTTGGCGATCGTGCCCCACCAGATCTTGTCGGTGAGCACGGCGATGATCAGCCCTAGGAACGTGCAGGCGGCGGGCACGACCGCCAGCCAGATGATGTTGTTGAGGATCGAGTTGCGGAACTCGCGATCGCCGAACGCCCATTCATAGTTCGCCAGGCCGACGAAATTGATGCCGCCGCGATCGAGGAACGACAGCCGCAGCGTCTCGACCACCGGGTAGATCAGGTAGATGGTGAGGATAATCATCGCCGGACCGACGAACAGCCATGGCCTGACCAGCCCTTGCCGGCGCAGATTGTCGATGGCCGCGGCACCGGCGACGCCGCGTGACGGGAATATCAGGTCGACCAGTTTGTTGGCGCCCCAGAAATAGGCGACGCAACCGCCGACGCCGACGATGATGACTGTTATGGCCGAGAAAATCTGAGCCGCCATGGGTCCCTCTCCCCCTGCGCATGACCCGACAAGGAATGACCTTGGTGACGGGGACCAGGCGCCGATTCAGTTGTTTGGAGCGCGTCATCGGCGGCTTGCGCACATTGCCGATCGCGCTTCATGTCAATGCGCTCATGACGAAAGGCTGCGGCACGGGCCGCCGTCGGATCCGGGCCAGTACGGTCCGGATCCAGTGCGAGAATGGTTGGTCGTCTACGTGCCAGCCGTCTACTTGATGGCGTCCCAGCTCTTCTGGATGTCGGTGGCGACGTCCTGCGCCGACTTGCCGCCGACCAGGTCGATCATGCCGGTCCAGAAGGCGCCGGCGCCGATCTTGCCCGGCATCAGGTCGGAACCGTCGAAGCGGAAAGTCGAGGCATTGGCGAGGATTTCGCCCTGCTTCTTCAGCGCGTCGCTGGCATAGGCATCCTTGTTGACCGACTTGAGCGGCGTCACGAAGCCGCCTTCGGCCATCCAGATCTCGTGGGCGAGCGGCATCTTCAGGAATTCGATGAACGCGCGCGCACTCTTGCTGTCCTTGGTGATCATCGCCAGCGTACCGGCGCCGAGCACGGGCGTGCCCAGTTCAGGCTTGGAGGCATAGGGGGGGAAGTAGAAGAAGTCCGCGTCCTGGCCGACCTTGGTGCCTTCCGGGAAGAAGGTCGGAATGAACGATGCCTGGTGGTGCAGGTAGCATTTCGGCGGCACCGAAAAGAGGCCCTTCGGGCTGTCGCGGAAGTCGGTCGCCGCAACCGCCTTGGCGCCGCCGTCGACCATCTTGTCGTCGGTCGCGATCTTGCCGAAAATGTCGATGGCGTTGACCACCGCCGGATCGTTGAACGGGATCTCGTTCTTCACCCATTTGTCGTAGACCTCCGGAGGCTGGGTGCGCAGCATCAGGTCTTCGACCCAGTCAGTCGCCGGCCAGCCGGTGGCGCCGCCGGAGCCGAGGCCGATGCACCACGGCTTGCCGCCATCGGCGATGATCTTCTTTTCGAGATCGGCGAGTTCTTCCTGCGTCTTCGGCACCTTGTAGCCGGCTTCCTCGAAATTGTCCGGCGAGTACCAGACCAGCGACTTCACGTCGGCCTTGTAAGGGAAGGCGAAGAAGCCCGGCTTGCCGTCCTTGTCCTTGAAGGTGCCGAGATCGACCCATGACTGGCCGGCACCGTAATTGTCCTTGACCCATTTGGCGGTGTCGTCACCGAGCGGCGTCAAAAGGCCCTTCGACGCCAGGTCCTGAATGAGGCCCGGCTGCGGCAGCACGGCGATGTTCGGCGGGCTGCCGGCCTGCGTATCGATGACGATCTGCTGCTCGTAATTCTCCGAGGAGGAGTATTTGATCTCGACGCCGGTGGCTTCCGAGAAATAGTCGAGAACGCCGCGCACCAGGCCTTCGTCCTCGCCGCGCCACGGTCCGAAGATCGACAGCGTCTCACCCTTGAGGTCGACTTTCTTGAGCTCTTCGTAGTTCGCCCAGTTGAAGCGCTTGTCTTCGCCGGGCTTGAACTTCAGTTCGGCCTGCGCGGGCGCGTTCAGGGCGAACGTGGCAAACGCAGCACCCAGCAAAAGCATTTTCTTCATCGGTATTCCTCCCAGTGGGTCTCACACACCGGACGGAACCTCCATTCCGCCCGCCGACGCCGCAGGACTGTGACTCAGTCGGAAAGGAACCGCAACCTTTCGAAGAGTCTTCCAAAGCGCTTTGGCTTTTTCGATCACGCCATTGAATTGCTGGGAAGTCAAGAGGCCGGCGGATTAATCGATTTAGGTTCGCGCATTTGCGCCCCCGAAAGTGCGCTGCAACATACTATTATGGCGATGCAGCAGCAGTTTTTGTTTCAAACACGCCCGAACCGCGTCTATGGTTCGGCTTGGTATGGCTCGGCCCCGCTGGCACTTGGGTCGATTCAATTTAAAAGCGCTTTGAGGGAATGGAGACCTTTCGTGAACCTCAAGCAGCTCGCCCATATGCTGGCACTTTCGCAAACCACGGTAAGCCGTGCGCTGAACGGCTATCCCGAGGTCAACGAGGAGACGCGCAGGCGTGTCATGGATGCCGCCAAGCGCCATGGCTATCGTCCCAATCCGAGCGCGCGCCGGCTGGCGACCGGCAAGACCGGCATGATCGGCTATGTCCTGCCGACCGGTGCGTCGGTCGACATCGATCCGCATTTCGTCGAGTTCCTGTCCGGCCTTGGTGACTATGCCCGCTCGCACGAGCTTGACCTTGTGCTGTCGCCGGCCGACGCCGACGACCAGGAGACGACCTACCGGCGCATCGTCGCCAACCGGCAGGTCGACGCTGTTTATATCTCCTCTCCAAGGCCCGTTGACCGACGCGTGGCGCTGGTCAACACGCTCGGCATTCCCTTCATCGTCCATGGCCGCAGTGAGGGCTTCGACTTCGACTATGCTTTTACCGACATCGACAATGAGGGCGCCTTCCACGAGGCGGCCAGGCTGCTGATCCAGCTCGGTCATCGGCGGCTGGCGCTGATCAACGGTGACGACCGCGAGACCTTCGCCATCCATCGCGAACGCGGCGTGCGCCGGGCGCTCGCCGCGAGCGGACTGTCATTGAGCGAACGCCATGTCTGCTCGGTCGATATGACCGAGGAGAACGGCTATCGCGCCACCAGGCGTTTGCTGGAAGAGGACGACGCGCCGACGGCGATCGCCTGCTCCAGCCTGATCATGGCGCTGGGCGTCGTGCGCGCGGTGCGCGACCTCGGCCTGAGCATTCCCGGCGATGTCTCGCTGATCGCCCATGACGACGTCTTCCCCTGGCTGAGGCCGGAGAATTTCTCGGTGCCGCTGTCGACGACGCGTTCATCGATCCGTCTCGCCGGCGCCCGTGTCGCCGAGCGGCTGGCGGCGCGGATTTCAGGACTGGAGGAGGGGGCGCGAGGCGAGGTCTGGCCGGTCGACCTGGTGGTCCGGGGATCGGTGGCAGGGGCGCCTGGCTGAGGTCCGAACTTAATCACCTGTAGCGATCGCGCTCGACCCAAAGCCTACGTCCGTCTTCCACGACGCTAGTGGCCGCTACGCGCCTCAAGCCAGCCGTTGAAGTGGGCCACGTGACCGACCGGAAGCAGACATCCGGCCGCGCTGTCCCCCGGCATTTGCCCCGACGAGCCTAATGCAGCTTGAATAAGTCGAAGCTAATATGCTATTCTACATGATGCGCGGACTGCTGGCACTTACTATGCTGGTATTGGCGGCTACAAGAGTAGTCGCAGGTGAGCCGTTGTTCGACTCCATCACCGCCGGCGACAAGAATGCCGTGGAGCAAGCCTTGGCGGGCGGTGCCGACGTCGACAGCCGGGCACGCGACCAGGCAACGCTCCTCATCGCTGCTGCTCTCGACGATCAGCTTCCCATTGCGGAATTCCTGCTGAGCAAGGGCGCCGACGTCATGGCGCGCAATTCCGGTGGGTTTACCCCCCTCCACGCGGCTGCCTTTTCTGGAAGTCTCCCAGTCGCCAAGCTGTTGCTCGAACAGGGGGCGGTGCTCGAAGACTCGGCTAACAAGTCTGGGGTCACACCCTTGGTGATAGCGGGTGAGGAAAACCATGTAGAACTCGCAGAATTCCTCATTGCGCAAGGTGCGGATGTGAACCATGCCGAGGGTCATGGCTACATGCCGATTACCCGCGCGTTCTGGAAAGGCAATACCGACATCATAAAACTATTCAAACGGCATGGCGCGACGTGCCAGGCGAACGTCCTTGGCGAAGCGAACGCTGCGAAGTGCGAAGCTATCCACGATTGAACGGAGAACGCAGATGAACAGATCGACTAGACTGGTTTCCAATTCGGCGTCGGCAGTCATATGTGCGCTCACCTTGATGGCCGGTGCAGGCTCTGCCTTGGCCGACTCGGTGAATACCGGCTACTTCGGCGGAGTGGCGATCATGGGCTACGACACGGTCGCTTATTTCACCGATGGCAAGGCCGTGAAGGGTTCCGAAGACTTTTCCTATGAGTGGCTTGGCACGCCGTGGCATTTCGCCAGCAAGGAACACAAGGAAATGTTCATGAGCGAACCTGCCAAATACGCTCCTCAATACGGTGGTTACTGCGCGGGCGAGGTCGCACTCCACGAATCCGTCACCGTCAATGTCGATCCGGAAGCATTCAAGATCATCGATGGCAAGCTCTACTTGATCTACGACGAAGGGAACGCGGCCGCCTTTGCGGACAATGCCGATGATCTTGTTCCGAAGGGCGATGCAAAATGGCCGATCGTCGAAGCAAAGTTGGCAGTCGATGTGCCGGATTGGAACTTGATCAATAACCCCTGAGTCTTGCGAGCTCAATTCACTGTCACGAAGTGAAACACCATACCTGTATTGACATACGAATACCCGTTGCCGGCAGCGTCCCTGCGTCTGTAGACGGGACCACAGATGGGCCGCCCAAACATATTTTCGCTATGCTCACATAAGAGGTCGCGATCGACGTAGACCCTCTCGGTGAGCATTCGTGTCATCGTTCGGAAGACTGCCGTGCCGTCCTGTTCTATCTGCATAATGGCTGGAAGCCCGTCCGGTTCGAGGTTGCCTTTCAAGGTCTTGCCAACAACAAAAGATGCGATTTCCGCACCGTTCAACCGGTCCTGTTCGTCGGCGGTGAAGCCGAACGGCCATTCGGGAAGTCCTGCCAGACGGAGGGCGTCGATGAGCGGTGCCAAATCTTCAGCGTTGCGAAGATGGGCATAGTGATTCCGAAACGCGTCCAACGACCGCAGTCGAGCCAAGGATTCGGTCTTCGTCACCAGCCGGAGGCCGTCCGCAATCGCCGCTTTGGCGTCCTCTGTGCGGCCGGCGCGGGCATAGGCCGCTGCGAGCAGAATCCTCAGGCTGCCCGCCTCTGGAGCATCGTCGCGAGCGCGCTCGAGAGTCTCAATGGCTTTCCTGATGTCCCCGAGCAAAAGCAAGACAACCCCGACAACCTCCCGGTCTATCGGAGCCAGATTGGGATCAAGTTTCAATGCCGTCTCGACCGCCAATGCCGCTTTGTTATGGTTGCCGGCGAACAGCTGGATATAACCAACGGCAATTTCCGTCGCAGCGTCTCCGGAGCCTAATGCGACAGCACGCTCCGCCGAGGTGATCGCATCTTCATAGCGGCGATCCATGACCTGCATAATCCCGAGAACGGCGTAGGGCGATGAAAAATCCGAATCGAGCTCCAAAGCACGGCTTGCCTTCTCATATGCTCTCTTTCGCGCAAGCGCGCTCTGAATGATATCATCGGAGGCAGTCCGCCAAAGATAGACACTCAGCCGTGCGTCGGCGGCAAAGGCCTCGGCGAAGGTGGGGTCGAGCTTCTGCGCCTTCTCATACAGCGCAAGCGCCTCGCGCAATCCGTCGCCTCGACCGGTGCGCGCCTCCCGCTCCGCACGGAGGTAGGTATCATAGGCTTCGAGATTTGCAGTCGGCGGGCGTGCCATTCGCTCTCTCTCGGCTGCCGAAGCTTGGACGCCAAGCGCCTTGGCGATTTCCCGGCTCATCTCGTCCTGGACCGCAAACACGTCCGCGATGCCGCGATTGAACCGATTAGCCCATAGATTGTCGCCAGTGGCGATATCGATGAGCTGCGCGTTGAGGCGGATTTGATCGCCGGTCCGCCTCACGCTGCCGTCAACGACAAATTGCACGCCAAGGTCACGCCCAATATCTGCCAAAACGGGGGAGGTTCCTTTGTAGGCGAAGACGGAGTTACGGGCGATCACATCGAGCCCGGAAAGCTTCGCAAGATCGGTGATCAAATCTTCAGTGATGCCGTCGGCAAAATAGTCCTGGCCAGGATCGCCGCTCAGGTTCGTAAACGGCAGTACTGCAATGGAGGGCTTTTCGAGCGCGGAGAGTTTTTGCCATTGCCATGCAAAAATGCCTGCAAGCAAGACGACGAGCAGCGCTGCTACTCCTGCCAAAATCATGATGGGGGAACCTGGCCGGCTTGGCGCCGCTAAGATCTTCCCCGCGTCTCCGGGATCGAGCAGAACCCGATAGGCGCGAACCGAATCGGCGATATTTTTGAGGCGCTGCCCTCCGAGATCCGCAAAGCCGACATCCACTTTGTGCACCGCGTGATCGAACGCCGTCCCGGAGATGCAAACACCGCCTGGCTCGGCCATCGCTTCCAGGCGCGCCGCGATATTCACGCCATCTCCATAGATGTCGTCGCCCTCTACGATGACGTCGCCGAGATTGACGCCGATGCGAAACCGGAGCTGCCGGGCTTCGGGGATACCCTTGTTGCGGTCGACCATCCGGCGCTGGATCACAGCAGCACACTGGACGGCATCGACGACGCTGGCGAACTCGACGAGCGCGCCGTCGCCCATTAGCTTGATTATGCGGCCGTGGTGTTTCTTGATCTCGGGGTCGATCAGTTCGCGACGGCAGCTCTTCAGTCCCTCAAGCGTTCCTACCTCGTCCTCGCCCATGAGGCGGCTGTAACCAACCACGTCGGCAGCAAGTATTGCTGTAAGCCGTCGCTCCATACGTGCCCTGCGCCTTCCCTGGTCGGTCCAAGCGGCTTTGGCTCCAGCCTATTCTAGTCCTGCTTCGGACGCGAGTGTGCGCGACCGTGTTACGGCACAGCTAGAGGGGCGGTGTTACTCGGAATGGCAACGCGCCGGACCTTCCACCCACGAATCTGAACGGAATGCTCTCTCGACAAGATGTCCGCTTAGGTCATCAGCGCCGGCTTGGTTTGAGTGTCCGCTTTGGAGACGCCGAAATGCTCTGGGAATGACCGGAATGGGTCAGATCGCGTCGATGCTCCCCAAGTTCTGAAAGTCCGCTTCCACCCCTTTAACAGTTGAAAGCCGACCGTCAGCTTCCGGCCTCATCCCGGTCATTCGACAACGGTGGCGGATGACTGTTTCTGGTTAATGTAGTTGCTGCTCGGTGCCAGCCTCGGGCTTCCGCTGCCCACCCATCTCAGCCATTGACGGCAGTCACTTGATAGAGTTTTGACCCAAACCCACTTTGACTGACCTTATTCCCTCGCCGCCGCCCTGATGTCCAGCAGACCGTAGCCGAAATCATCGTCGCGTCCCTTGGGGCCGAGATCCCTGGCCGTCGCCGCGAGCGCCTTCTCGATGTCGTCGGCCGAGCGATCGGGCGCGGCATGGATGAGATTGGCGATGGCGCCGCTCACGATCGCCGCCGCAAACGAGGTGCCGGTGACCACGTCCGAACCGCCGCCGCTCGGCGCCACCATCTCGACGCCGGGCGCCGAGATGAAGACATAGGCGCCGCGATTGGCCTGCGGCATCAGCCCGTCCTTGGCATCAGTGGCGGTGACTGCGATGACACCATCGAAAGCCGCCGGATAGCCATAGGGCGCCTTCGGCCCGTTGTTGCCGGCTGCGGCGACCAGCACCATGCCGAGTGCGCGGGCATTGCGGCAGGCGACGCCGAGCAAATCGTTCTTCGGCCCGACGAAGCTCATATTGATGATGCGCACGTCCTGTTCCGCCGCCCAGTCGAGCGCCGACAGGATGACGTCCATGGTCGACTTGCCGCCCTCGAAGGCGCGGGCGTGATAGATCTTTGCGCCCGGCGCCATGCCTTCCAGCACGCCGACGCCGGCGATCAGCCCGTCGATCGACGTGCCGTGATCGCGCTTTTCGATCGGCACGTCGGGCATGGCGTCGAACTGCCCGGCAATGACGCCCGACAGCGCCGGGTTGGTGTCGTCGATGCCAGTGTCGATCACCGCGATGCGGACGTTTTCGCCACTCGCCTGCTTGGCATCGAGCGCGATACGATCGAACGCATAGTTGACGATGCCGGCGGCCTGCTGCAGCGAATAGACATGGTTGGGCTCGCGCCGCTGGGTGCGGCCGTCGGCGGCCAGTTGCGCCAGCACGACGCCGACGGGCCGGCCGTCGGGAATGCCGAAGCGCACCAGCGTGGTGCCAAGCAGAAGCGACTGGCGCTGCGAGCGCACCTGCAGGCCGAAGGAGGCGGCGATCTGCTGGACAGCGCCGGCATCGCCGTCGACGGTCACCAGCACCTCGTCGGGCACGAAATCGCCAACCACCGCGCGCGGCGGCTGAACGGCAATAAGATCGGTCGGCGAGACGATCGGGCCACCGGGCGGGGGGCCGGCTTGAGTATCGGCCGGCGGCGTTGCGGGCGCCGGCCGGGGCGTCGGTACCGGTGTTGGAGACGCCGCCGGGTTGGGAAACAGGTCGACGATCAGCGCCGGCAGGAAGACCGCGCCGGATTGGCCTGCGTCCGATCCGCTCTTTGTGTCATTGCCATCCTTGGCGCAATCGGCGCCCGCCGCGTTGGTCCCGTTGCGGCAGTCGATTTTCGTCTGGTCTGGATTGGGGTCGTTGGTCTGCGCCGACGCGGGCACGACGATTGCCATCGCCGTCGCAAGCACTGCCGCAAATCGAATGACCGCCTCAGCCGCCATCAACGGGTTTCCTTCCCTCGATCACAGTTTCCGTGAAAGCCTGGGCGGCAACAAGGCCGATTTGCTTGTTGTAGTCGGCAGCTGTCGCGGCCGGAATGCCAAGCCGGAACACGCCGTCGGCGGTCGGTCCGCCGATGATCTTCAGCCCGTTGCTGCCGAGGAAGGCGGAAATGTCCGACATCTTGGCATCCGGCTTGAACTTGACCAGGGCGAACGGCATTTTCGCCGGATCGTCTTGCGCGCCGGCAATCTCGAAATCATTGCCCTTGCCGCCGGGTTCGACAAACGACTGCACCATGACCAGAGCCAGCAGAACCGCGGCTGCCGCCCAGGCGACACCGACCGGCACCGCCATGAAGCGGCCCCAGGCCTGCGCCAGCCAGGACGATCCTGCCGGCTTGCGCGCAGGCCCGGCCTCGGCGTCGAGTGCCTTGGCAAAGCGGCTGAGCGCATCGGCCGGCGGCCGGATTGCTTCGTTGGCGGCCGTGGCGCCGGAGAATTCGGCTTCAGCCTCGCCAAGGGCGGCAAGTGCGGCCGGATCGCTGGCCAGCCACTCCTCGACCGCTTCCAGGTCGGAACCTTCCAGCGAGCCGTTCAGGTAGAATGGCAGCAGCGTTTCCATTTCGTCGCGGCGCGACATCTTTTCAGCGGCGCTCATGGCCACCCCCTGTCGTATCCGGCGGCCTTGAGGGCCTCGCCGAGTTTCTTGCGGGCGTAGAACATCCGGGTCTTGACGGTGGCGACCGGAATGTCGAGCACCTCGCCGATCTCGCTCACCGACTGTCCGTGATAATAGGCAAGATCGATGACCACGCGATGCTCTTCGGGCAAGGTGTCGACGAAGCGCCGCAGGGCGGCGGCCTTGTCTTCCTTCATGGTGACGACTTCCGGCGTGTCCGCGCCATCGGGCACCGCGGCGGCGGCCTCGTCGTCGATCCAGTCTTCCTTCTTCTTGCGCAGAAAGGACAGCGCCTTGAAACGGGCGATGCCGAGCAGCCATGTCGAGACTTCGGAACGCCCTTCGAAGCCGGGCGCCTGGCGCCATAGCTCGAGGAAGACTTCGTTGGCGATATCGTCGGCCATCATTTCCGATCCCGTCTGGCGCGCCACGAAGCGGTAGACCCGCGCGTGGTGACGCATGAACAGGAGCCGCACGGCGGCACGGTCGCCCTTCGCGACCCGGTCGACGAGAGCGCGATCGGTCTCCGTCGCTGCCGTCATGGCCGGTCGAGCCGCCTGGCTCCTGTCTGCTCTGTCGCTGATCGGTCCAAAAAGGTTCATCCTCCGCCAAGGAATTTTGCGGAGGCTAACCGAAGTAAGGAAGTGTTGCCAGAGGCAGGGTCTTCCCTTCCCCCACAAGGGGGGAAGGGAAGAGTTCTGCGCGCCCGCTCACTCCAAGAAAGATTTAGCCTTCATCGTCTCCGGTATTGCCACACCCAGCCGGCTCAGCACTGTCGGCGCCAGCTGCAGCTGGTCGAGCAGCGTGTCGGCCTGCGGACCCTTACCTTGTCCAAAATAGTACAGCGCGAAATCCTGCATCTCGTCGTCATGGCCGCCATGATGGCCACGATCGGTCTGGCCGTGATCGGCGGTGACGATCACCTCATAGCCGGCTTCGATCCAGCGCGGCAGGAAGGCGGCCAGCATCCCGTCCATCGCATAGACGGCATGGTCCATCTCGTGGCAGTCGTGGCCGAAGCGGTGTCCCATCGAGTCCAGCGTGCAGGTGTGCAGGATGCCGTAGTCGATGCCATGGCGTTTCGTCAGCATCGTCAGCGTCGCGAACAGGTCGACATCGCTCGGCGTCATCTGGTTGCGAAGATTGTACCCGGTCATGGTGTGGAAGCGGCCATGCGTGATCGGCCCGCCTGGCTCGTCGAATTCCATGTCCTCGACCAGGTCGAACGGATAGCCGCGGAAGAATTCCGACCAGTAGGAATGGGTCACCGCCCCCGTCTTGCCGCCTGCCTTGCTGACTTCGGAGAAGATATCGGGCTGCTCGACGCGGAACCGGTTCTCGTTGGAGAGAATCCCGTGCACCTGCGGTGAGACCCCGGTGTGGATCGACGCATAGCAGCAGGCCGAGGTCGACGGCAGCACCGAGCGCATCTTCCAGACGCGCGCCTCGCCCGATTGCACCCAGCCTTCGAGATTGCCCATCAGCCGGCGCCAGTTCCGGTAAGGCACGCCGTCGAGGATGATCAGCAGAAGCTTGGACTTGAGCGCCACGGGCTGCTCCATGCGGTTGGCGGTTGAAACGGGAACGCCGTGTGCCGTCTTGGGCACACGGCGTTCTTGATAGATGAAATCGGACGATCAGAGTCCGCTCAAGCGTTGAGCCAGCACTCGGCAAGCGCGTAGCCGTCCATCATTTCGCCGATAGGGCTCTTGGCATAGCCGCCGATCTTGCTGGTGGCGGCCGCGTCGATGAACTGGTTGAAGAAGGGCACGATCAGCCCGCCTTCGTCACGCATCATAACTGCCATATCGTGGTAGATCGCCTGGCGCTTGGCCTGGTCGAGCTCGCCGCGCGCGGTAAACAGCATCTTGTCGAATTCCGGCCGCTTGAAGCGCGTGTCGTTCCAGTCGGCGGTCGAGACATAGCCGGTGGAATACATCTGGTCCTGCGTCGCGCGTCCGCCCCAGTAGGAGAGGGAGAAAGGCTGCTTGTTCCAGACCTCCGACCAGTAGCCGTCGCCGGGCTCGCGCTTGATCTCGATCTTGATGCCGGCTTTGGCGCAGGACTGCTGATAGAGCTGTGCGGCATCGACGGCGCCCGGGAAGGCGACGTCCGAGGTGCGCAGCACGATCGAGCCGCTGTGGCCCGATTTCTTATAGGCTGCCGCCGCCTTGTCCGGATCGAACTTGCGCTGCTCGATGTCGGCGGAAAACAGCGGATAGGCCTCGTTGATCGGGAAGTCGTTACCCACCGAGCCATAGCCGCGCAGGATCTTTTCCAGCATCTCGTCGCGGTCCATGGCAAGCTTCAGCGCCATCCGCAGATCGTTGCTGTCGAAGGGGGCGGTGTCGCAGAACATGTTGAACGGATAGTAGCCCTTGCCCGAGACGTTCTCGATGGAGACGCCCGCGATGCGCTTGACCAGATCGACGACCTTCGGCTCGACGCGGTTGATCATGTGCACCTGGCCGCCCTGCAGGGCGGCAAGCCGTGCGGTCGCGTCATTGATGACGATGATCTCGACCTGGTCGGCATGGCCGGCCTTGTCGCCCAGCCAGTAATTGGCGAAGCGCTCGCCGCCATGGCGCACGCCGGGCTGGTTGACGCTAACCTTATAGGGACCGGCGCTGATGCCGGCGTTCGGATCGTCCTTGCCGCCATTCGGCTGGATGGTGAGATGGTAGTCGGCCATCAGATAGGGGAAGTCGGCATCGGCGTCGCCGAGCGTGACGATGACCTCCTTGCCGCTCGCCTTGATCCCCTTGATGTTCTTGAGGATGCCGAGTGCTCCGGACTTGGACTTCTCGTCCGCATGGCGCTCAATGGTGGCAGCAACATCCTCCGCGCCGACCGTCTTGCCATTGTGGAACTCGATGCCGTCGCGGATCTTGATTGTCCATGTCTTGGCGTCGGCCGAGGCGCCAATCTCCTCGGCAATCAGGTTGACCAGCTTGTTGTCCGGGGTGAGGCGCACGAGATACTCGCCCCAAAGCTTGCCGAAGCTGAAGGTAACCTGGCTGAGGTTCAGCGCCGGATCGAGGCTGTTGGTGGATTCACCGCCCTGCAGACCGGCCTTGATGATACCGCCCTTCACCGCCGTCTGGGCAAATGCCTTGCCGGCCAGCGCCGGCATCAGGGCCGCCGATACGCCGAGCGCGGCGGCGCGCCCAAGAAAGGCGCGGCGCGATATCCGGCCTTGACCGGCGAGTTCGGCGAGATAATCGAGTTCAGTCTTCATGTCCTACCCCTGTTTTAAAAGTCGTGCGAGCAGCGCTCGTCCCGAAGGACGTTTGGCGCTCTTGTGTTGCATCCGGATGACGGTCGCCGGCGCCCCATGTGGCGGCTTGGTCTGGTGCAATTCCCAGGGGAAGCGCCATGCGCTTCTTCTGGGAGAACCGGTTCCAGTTTCCCCGAATTGCTTTAGTTGCCCGCGCTGGTCATGCGCCGTCCCTTGATTGCCTTTTCCAGCCAGCCGATTTCCATCTCTGGAACCGAGGAGAGCAGCAGGTCGGTGTAGGCGTCGAAGGGCGGGCTTAGCACCTGGCTCTTGGGGCCGTAGCGCACCACCTCGCCGCGATACATAACCGCGATCGAATCGGCGATCGACTTCACCGTGGCGAGGTCGTGCGTGATGAAGAGGTAGGCGACGTTCTCCTCCTTCTGCAAATCGAGCAGCAGCTTGAGGATGCCGTTGGCGACCAGCGGATCGAGCGCAGAGGTCACCTCGTCGCAGATGATCAGCTTCGGCTTGGCGGCAAGCGATCGGGCAATGCAGACACGCTGTTTCTGGCCGCCGGAAAGTTCGGCCGGATAGCGGTCGGAAAAGCCCTTGCCCATCTCGATCTTGTCGAGCAGTTCGGCGACGCGCCTGTCGCGCTCGCGGCCGCGTATGCCGAAATAGAATTCGAGCGGCCGGCCGATGATGGTGCCGACGGTCTGGCGCGGGTTCATCGCCACGTCGGCCATCTGGTAGATCATCTGCAACTGGCGCAAATCTTCCTTCGGCCGGTCGGCCAGCCGATTTGCCAGCGGACGCCCGTCGAAGGTGACGGTGCCCTGTTCGGGCGGCAGCAGGCCAGTGATGGCGCGTGCCAGCGTCGATTTGCCGGAGCCTGACTCGCCGACCACGGCCAGCGTCTGACCCGGATAGATGTCGACCGAGACGTTCTTCAGCACCTTGATGTCGCTGCGGCCATAGGCGGCGGTGACGTTCTTCACCGACAGGAATGGCGACGTGCCGGGTTTCTGCTCCTGATGCTCGATCTCATGCACCGAGACCAGCGCATTGGTGTATTCTTGGCGCGGCTCCTTGATGATCTGCCTTGTGCCGCCCCATTCGACCAGCCTTCCATGGCGCAGCACCATGATCTCGTCTGAGACCTGGGCGACGACGGCAAGGTCGTGGGTGATGTAGAGCGCAGCGACATGGGTGTCGCGGATGGCATCCTTGATCGCCGCCAGCACGTCGATCTGCGTCGTCACGTCGAGCGCCGTTGTCGGCTCGTCGAAGACGATCAGGTCCGGCTCGGAGCACAGCGCCATCGCCGTCATCACGCGCTGCAACTGGCCACCCGAAACCTGGTGCGGAAAGCGCTCGCCGATGGTTTCAGGGTTCGGCAGGCTGAGCTTCTTGAACAGCGCAACCGCGCGCTTCTCGGCCTCGGCCCGCGTTGCCGTACCGTGCAGCAGCGTGGCTTCCACCACCTGGTCCATCAGCCGGTGCGCCGGGTTGAAGGCGGCTGCCGCCGATTGCGCGACATAGCAGACCTCGCGGCCGCGTAATTTGCGGAAGCCGTCCTTGCCGCCCTTGAGGATGTCGCGGCCGTTCAGGATCACCTCGCCGCCGGTGATGCGCACGCCGCCGCGGCCATAGCCCATCGACGACAGGCCGATGGTCGACTTGCCGGCGCCGGACTCGCCGATCAGGCCGAGCACCTTGCCTTTTTCAAGCGTCAGCGAGACATCATGCACCAACACGATGTTCTTTGGCGGCTCGCCGGGCGGGAAGACGGTGGCTTCGATGCGCAGGTTGCGGATGTCGAGCAGCAGGCCTGATTTCGCTTTGGTGTCGGCCATCACCCGCGTCCTCCCTTGAGGCTGGTCGTCCGGTTGAGCACCCAGTCGGCAACCAGGTTGACGGAAATCGCCAACAGGGCGATCGCCGCCGCCGGGATAAGCGCGGCCGCGATGCCGAAGACGATGCCATCCTTGTTTTCCTTGACCATGCCGCCCCAGTCGGCGTCCGGTGGCTGCACGCCAAGGCCGAGGAACGACAGCGTCGACAGGAACAGCACGGCATAGATGAAGCGTAGGCCGAGTTCCGAAACCAGCGGCGACAATGCGTTGGGAAGGATCTCGCGGAAGATGATCCAGCCGCTGCCCTCACCACGCAGTTTCGCCGCCTCGACATAGTCCATGACGTTGATGTCGACGGCGACCGCGCGCGACAGGCGATAGACGCGGGTCGAATCCAGAATGCCCATCACCAGGATCAGCGTCACCAGATTGGTCGGCAGCACTGACAGCACGACGAGACCCATGATCAGCGTCGGGATCGACATCAGGAGATCGACGAGGCGCGACAGCAGCGTGTCGAACCAGCCGCCGAAGACGGCCGCCGAGAAGCCGAGGATGGCGCCGAGCGAGAATGACAGTGCGGTGGCCAGCACCGCGATGAACAAAGTGATGCGGGCGCCGTAGATCATGCGAGACAGAAGATCGCGGCCGAGATTGTCGGTGCCCAGCAAATGGGCAGCCGACATCGGTTCCCAGACGTCGCCGACGATTTCGCCATTGCCGTGCGGCGCGATCCAGGGGGCGAAGATCGCCGCCAGCACGAACAATGCCGTCAGCACGATCCCGATCAGCGCGGGGAGGGGGATGCGTTTGATATCGAGCATATCCGCCCCCTATTTCGGATGTCTGAGACGCGGATTGGCGACGATCGCCGCTATGTCCGCAATGATATTCAGGCTGATATAAACGGCGGCGAAGATCAGGCCGACCGCCTGCACCACCGGCACGTCGCGTTTGGTGACGTGGTCGACCAGATACTGCCCCATGCCCGGATAGACGAAGATCACCTCGACCACGACGACGCCGACGATCAGGTAGGCGAGGTTGAGCATGACGACGTTGATGATCGGCGCGATGGCATTGGGGAAGGCGTGCTTGCGGATGACGTTGAAGGCCGACAGGCCCTTCAGTTCCGCCGTCTCGACATAGGCCGACTGCATGACATTGAGGATCGCCGCGCGTGTCATGCGCATCATGTGGGCGAGCACGACCAGCGTCAGCGCTGCCGCCGGCAGAGCGATCGCCTGCATGCGCTCGCCAAAAGGCATGCCGTCATAGACGGTCGAGATGCCCGGGAAGATTTGCCATTTCACGGCGAAGAAATAGACCAGCACATAGCCGATGAAGAACTCGGGAAAGGAGGTCGAGGCCAGAGCCAGCCCGGAGATCAGCTTGTCGACCCAGCCATTGCGGTAGCGCACCGCGATCAGGCCGAGGATAATCGCTAGCGGCACCGCGACGACCGCTGCCCAGAAGGCGAGGAACAGCGTGTTCCACAGCCGGCCCTTGATCGACGTGGCGATATCCTGGCCGCTCGACATGGCGGTACCCAGGTCACCTGTCACCACCCCGCCGAGCCAACGGAAATACCTGATATAGGCCGGGTCGTTGAGGCCGAGCTGCTCGCGCAGATTGGCGAGCGACTCCGGTGTCGCCGATTGCCCAAGAATGGCTTGCGCGACATCGCCGGGCAGGATCTGCGTGCCGGCGAAAATCAGGACCGAAACGGCCAACAAGAGGAGAATGCCCAGCGCGATGCGCTGGGCAATCAGTTTCAGGATGGGTGAAGACATATCCGCAAAGCCGGCTCAGGCCTGCAGCCAGCACTTCGCCAAGGCGTAACCGTTCATCAGCTCCTGATGTGGATCGTCGACCCAGCCGTCGACCTTGGCGCCTGTTGCGTCGATGAACTGGTTGAACATCGGCAGGATCAGGCCGCCTTCGTCGCGGACCATGACAGCCATGTCGTGGTACATCGCCTTGCGCTTGGTCTCGTCAAGTTCGGCCCGGGCCGCCAGCACCATCTTGTCGAAATCCGGGCGCTTGAAACGCGTGTCGTTCCAGTCCGCCGTCGACAGATAGGCGGTCGAGTACATCTGGTCCTGCGTCGAGCGGCCGCCCCAGTAGGAGGCGCAGAAGGGCTGCTTGTTCCAGACTTCCGACCAGTAGCCGTCGCCCGGTTCGCGTTTGATCTCCAATTTGATGCCGGCCTTGGCCGCGCTCTGCTGATAGAGTTGCGCGGCATCCACGGCGCCGGGGAAGGCGACGTCGGAAGTCCGTAGCAGCACGGCCCCGTCATGGCCCGACTTCTTGAAGTGGAACTTGGCCTTGTCGGGATCGTATTTCCGTTGCTCGATATCGCTGAACAGCGGGTAGGAAGCGTTGATCGGGAAGTCGTTGCCGATCGAACCGTAGCCACGCAGGATCTTGTCGAGCATTTCTTCGCGGTCGATGGCCAGCTTGAGCGCCATGCGCAGATCGTTGTTGTCGAAGGGTGCGGTGTTGCAATGCGCGATGAAGACATAGTGGCCGGGACCCGCATGGTTGCGGATGGTGACGCCGGGCAGGCGCTTGATCAGGTCGACGATCTTTGGCTCGACGCGGTTGATCATGTTGACCTGGCCGCCTTGCAGGGCGGCGGTGCGCGCCGTCGCATCGTTGATGACGATGATCTCGATCTGGTCGGCGTGGCCCATCTTGTCGCCCTGCCAGTAATTGGCGAAACGCTCGCCGCCATGGCGCACGCCGGGCTCATTGGTCGTG
Source organism: Mesorhizobium sp. M7A.F.Ca.MR.176.00.0.0 (assembly GCF_004023165.1). Taxonomy (NCBI): domain Bacteria; kingdom Pseudomonadati; phylum Pseudomonadota; class Alphaproteobacteria; order Hyphomicrobiales; family Phyllobacteriaceae; genus Mesorhizobium; species Mesorhizobium sp. M7A.F.Ca.MR.176.00.0.0. Next base: position 27,137 of record NZ_RZTC01000065.1, read on the forward strand.
ACCTTGTAAGGACCGGCCGAGATGCCTGCGTCGGCCTTGTCCTTGCCGCCATTCGGTTGGACGATCAGGTGATAGTCGCTGAGCAAATAGGGCAGGTCGGCATTGGCTTCCTTCAGGGTCAGCACGACTTCCTTGCCGCTGGCCTTGATGGTCTCGATGCCCTTCATGTAGCCGAGCGCGCCGGATTTCGACTTCTCGTCGGAATGGCGCTCAAGTGTGGCGGCCACGTCCTCGGCGGTCACCGTCTTGCCGTTGTGGAATTCGACGCCGTCGCGGATCTTCAGCGTCCACACCTTGGCGTCGTCCGACGAGCCGATCTCCTCGGCGATACGATTCTCGAGCTTGCCTTCGGGCGAAAGCTCGACAATCAATTCGCCCCACATCTTGCCGAAGGCGAACGGCACCTGAGTCATGAACAGCGCCGGGTCGAGGCTGTTGGTGGATTCACCGCCGACTAGGCCGGCCTTCAGTGTGCCGCCCTTGACCGGACCCGCCGCGCGTGCAGCGCTTGAAAGCAGCGAGTTGGCGAAGGGCGCGGAGATACCGAGCGCCGCCGCCCGGCCGAGAAAATCACGACGGCTCAGTTTGCCCGACGCGACACGCCGGCTAAGAAATTCCAGTTGGTTCGACATTTTGAGTTCCTCACTCTGTTGGTTCGACTCTGCGGTCGTTTTTCTTGTTTCTTGTGAGGAGAATAATGACCGCAAGGGAAAGCGGTAAGCAAGACCGAATGCGACATGCCGTGGCGTAAATCGTACGTCGCAATTGGACCAATGAACTCGGTGCTCAAAGAAGCGCGCGCGGCACGTTCTCCTCGAAATTGCGCTCGAAGACGAGCGTTTCGCCCTCATAGGCCTCGATTCTGGCGCTGACGATGAAGTTTTGCCTGTCCGATCGCATTTCGGCTGTCGTTTCGGTGCGTACCGACCATCCGTTTCGCGACAGGGTCTGCGTCCAGTGCGTCTTCCCCGAGGCCGACAGCGGATCGTCGGGATGGATCGTCCAGGTCTCGCGGGCGATGCTGCCATTGGCCAGGCCATGAGCGAGATCGCGGACCTCGCCGAAATCATCAACGATGGAAAGCGTCACGATTCCCGTCTTTTCGTCACGATCGATATGGCGCTCGGAATTGCTGGCGCGGATCGTCTCCGTTGCCCAGGGAGTGGCACCTTCCGGCTCGGCGAACGCCGCTTCGTCGTCTGTCGCCAGCGGCCGCAGCGGCAAGCGGAGCGTCGCCGCCGACAAGGTCAGCCGGACCGGCTCCGGCGACGGCCAGATGGCAGGCCAATAGGCGTTCGAAACGGCAACACGCAGGTGGTGGCCGGGCGGAACGCGATAGCCGCATTGATCGAGCACGACGCGCGCGAACACGGTTTCGCCCGGCACCAGCGCCTCGGGAAATTCATGCGAATTGCGATGCGTCAGATTGAGCACGCCATAGGAAATCAGTTCCGAGGCGCCGTCGGGATGCACGTCACAGAGCCGGATCGCGATGTTGGCCTGCGGACGGTCGGAGGACAGCCGCACCTCGACTTCCGGAGCGCCGACGATGTCGATCGGCTCGCTGAGTTCCGGCTGGTCGAAACACACCGACAGGGCATCGTCGGGGCGCTGATCGCCAGGCAGTTCGGGGCCGAAGGTGAAGGGAAAATACTCGCCGCCAGCCAGGCCGCAGCTTTGCGGCGAGGCAACGATGGCGGGTTTATCCGTTGGGGGGATCAGATCGACCGTCTGCGTCTTGATGGTTGGCGAGGGCCATTGCTGCTCCGCCACCCAGCGGCCGGGACGCTCGGGGTGCCAGCGCGCAGGACGCACGCTGTCCATGACATAGGCGCGGTAGGCCGGGTCGGATTCGACACCCGTGTCGACACCCTTCAGCCAGCGGTCCCACCAGCGCAGAGCCTCCTGCAGGAAGCCGATGGCGGGTTTTGGTCCTGCATAATGCGGATATTTGTGGATCCATGGCCCGATAATGCCCTTGACCGGGGCTTCGATGTTGCTGGCCAGATGCGAGACCGTGTTGCGGTAGCCGTCATGCCAGCCGCCGATCGACAGCACGGCGGCTTTGACAGCGGAGAAATCCTCGCAGATCGAGCCGCGCTTCCAGTAGGCATCACGGTGCTGGTGTTTCAGCCACAGCGGCGCCAGGAAGGATTGGTTCTCCAGCCGGGTCAGCCACAGATCGCGCCATCTGTTGTCGCCGGCCAGCAGCGGGTCCGGCGGCCGCGACGAGTAGGACAGCATGGTCGAGGCCCAGCCGAAGTTCTCGATCAGCAGGCAGCCGCCCTTGTAGTGGATGTCGTCGGCATAGCGGTCGACGGTCGAGCACAGGCTGATCACGGCTTTGAGCGCCGGTGGCTGCTTGGCCGCCACCTGCAGGCAGTTGAAGCCGCCCCAGGAAATGCCCATCATGCCGACATTGCCATTGCACCAGGGCTGCGATGCCGCCCAGGCGATGACGTCGCAGGCGTCCTGCAATTCCTGCTCGGAATATTCGTCGTCCATCAGCCCTTCGGAATCACCATTGCCACGCATGTCGACGCGGATCGAGGCATAGCCGTGGCCGGCGAAATAGGGATGCGTCAGCTGATCGCGAAAGATGGTGCCGTCGCGCTTGCGGTAAGGCAGATGCTCCAGGATCGCTGGCACCGGATCGTCGCCCGCATCCTCCGGCATCCACACCCGCGCCGAGAGCCGGCAGCCGTCCGGCATGACGATCCCCATGTCCGGGAATTCGACGACCTTGCGGGAAAATTCGGTGACTGTTTTCATGGCATGCTCCAGGATCGCCAGATGATGGAGCCGGTGGGATCGCGTCGTGGGCCAGCCAACGAATTCGGCTGGTCAATCCGCGTCAATTCAGCGGAATGTCGTTATCGTCCTTATTCGCCTGATAGACGCCGGACAACTCATCGTAGCGCGCCGAAATCGCGCCGATCCGTGTTTCCAGCCGTTGCCGCTCGGCTTCGGGCAAAGTTCGCACCAGCCGGCGAATGGAAAAGCTCTTCCAGTAGGCATTCTCGGCATTGTAGCCGCCGGGATCGAGGGTGAAGACCTCTTTCAGGATTTTCAGATCGTGCGGGATGGCAAAACTGTCGCGCGAATCCTCGTGGCTGAACAGATAGTAGAAATTGTCGAAGCCGGTCCAGGTGATCGCCGACAGGCACAGCGAGCAGGGCTCATGCGTGGCGATGAAGATGGCGTCTCTCGTATCGACGCGCTCAGCCCTGGGCATTTCGTAGAAGCGCTTCAGGCAGTGCACCTCGCCGTGCCAGAGCGGGTTTTCCATCTCGTTGTTGGTTTCGGCCAGCACCAGCGACCGGTCGTCCTTGCGCAGGATCGCGGCGCCGAACAGCTTGTTGCCATGGGTGACGCCGTCGGCCGTCTTCGGCACGATGTCGTGCTCGATAACGTCGAGCAGGCGGTCGATCAGCGAAATATCCGTCATCAGGGGGTCTCCTGCCGCATGTCGCCCAAAGTGCCCCCGGGTTTGGGGTAACGACACGCACAAAAAATTAAGGGAGATGGATCTCGTAGGCGTGCGAGAAATGGAACTCTTCGAGATTGGAGCCGTCGCCGCCACGGTCGACGATCAGGAAATCCTGAGGCTCGCCGAGCGGCGTCAGCACGCCATGCCAGAGATTGCGCCGGTAATTGATGCCTTGGCCGGGTGCGGTTATGAAGGCATGCGGCTCATCAGGCCCTTGCTCGCCGTCATGGCAGACGACGACCAGGAATGGACGCGGCGACAGCGGGATGAAGGCCTGGCTGCCGAAGGGGTGGCGTTCGACCATGCTCAGCTTCAACGGCAGTTCGTAAGGCGTGCCGCGCACCATCGAGATTAGCACGCGGGCATTCGGTCCGATCGCCTCGGCGGTCGCCAGATCGTGATAGCGCTCGGCCCTGCCGCCATTGATCGGGTAGTGGTTGTCGCCGCCCATATCGATGACGTCGCCGAACGGAGCAAAGCTCTCGCGGGTCAGTGGCCGCGTAATGATCCGCGTCACGGCGTCCGCCCGGGGACACCGGCGCCGCCGAGCTTGGCGTGCCGGTTGACGTCCTTGTAAAGCAGATAGCGGAATTTTCCCGGGCCGCCGGCATAGCAGGCCTGCGGGCAGAAGGCGCGCAGCCACATATAGTCGCCGGCCTCGACCTCGACCCAGTCCTGGTTGAGGCGATAGACCGCTTTGCCCTCCAACACATAGAGCCCGTGCTCCATGACATGGGTCTCGGCAAAGGGAATGACCGCGCCGGGTTCCAGCGTGACAATGGTCATGTGCATGTCGTGGCGCAAATCGGCCGGATCGACGAACCGCGTCGTCGCCCAGCGGCCTTCGGTGCCGGGCATCGGCGTTGGCGCGATCTCCTGCTCATTGGTGAAGAAGGCTTCCGGCACATCGAGACCGTCGACCACCTCGTAAGCCTTGCGAATCCAGTGGAAGCGCACGTCGGCCTTGCTTTCGTTGCGGACCGTCCAGCCGCTGGCCGGCGGCAGGAAGGCAAAACCCCCGGGCCTTAAACTATGCTTCTTGCCGGCAAGCAGAACTGTCAGTTCGCCTTCGACAACGAACAGCGCGCCCTCGGCGCCGGCATCGGGTTCCGGCCGGTCACTGCCGCCGCCGGGCGAGACCTCGACAATGTATTGCGAGAACGTCTCGGCAAAACCCGACAGCGGTCGCGACAATATCCAGACGCGGGTCTCGTCCCAGAACGGCAAGGCACTGGTGACGATGTCCTGCATCACACCCCGAGGAATGACGGCATAGGCCTCGGTGAAGACGGCGCGGCCGGTCAAAAGCTCGCTCTGGCCGGGGTGGCCGCCATGTGGTGCGTAATAGGTTCGCTCGGGCATTCTGATCGTATCCATGGGTTCAAACCTATTGCGGAAGCATGTCCTTGAGGCGGAGCAGCGTGATGCGCTCGACCTGTTTGCAGGCGGTCTCGAACTCGACGCCGCGGCTATTGCCGATGCGCGCCTCGAACTCCGCCAGGATTTCTTGCCTCGTCTTGCCCTTCACCGCGATGATGAAGGGGAAGCCGAAGGTGGTGACGTAGGCGGCGTTGAGCTTGGAAAACAGTTCGCGCTCCTTGTCGGTCAGCGCGTCGAGGCCGGCCGAGGCCTGTTCCCTGGTCGATTCCGCCGTCAGCCGTTTGGCCTTGGCCAGCTTGCCGGCAAGGTCGGGATGGGCGTTGAGCACCGAAAGCCGCTCGGTCTCGCTGGCGGAGCGGAAGATACGGCAAAGCACATTGTGCAGGCCGCCTGAAGTGTCATGCGCCGGGCCCAGTTCCAGTTCATAGGCGCGTTCGGCGATCCAGGGCGAATGCTCGAACACGCCGCCGAACGTGTGGACGAAGGTCTCGAATTCCATCTTCGATGGGCGGAGCGCCGGCGGTTGATAAGGATTGACCTCTTGCCAGTGCCTGGCGATATCGATGCGCCGGGCCAGCCAGACCTTGTCGTGCGACCTCACATAGTCGACGAAGCGCTTCAGCGCCGCCACCCGCCCTGGCCGCCCGACGAGACGGCAATGCAGGCCGATGTTCATCATGCGCGGCCGGCCGGCCTCGCCCTCGGCATAGAGCGTGTCGAAGCTGTCCTTCAAATAGGCAAAGAACTGGTCGCCCGAATTGAAACCTTGCGGCGTGGCGAACCGCATGTCGTTGACATCGAGCGTATAGGGAATGATGAGCTGCGCGCCGCCCTCATGCTCGAACCAGTAGGGCAGCTCGTCGTCATAGGTGTCCGACACATAGTCGAAACCGCCTTCTTCTGCCACAATCCGCACTGTGTTGATCGATGTGCGACCCGTATACCAGCCGGTCGGGCGCGCGCCGGTCACTTCGTAATGCAGCTTGATCGCCGCCTCGAGGTCGCGGCGCTCATCCTCGGCGCTGTGGTCGCGGTAGTCGATCCATCTCAGCCCGTGCGAGGCGATCTCCCAGCCGGCTTCCTGCATGGCCGCCACCTGATCCGGCGAACGGGCGAGTGCGGTGGCGACGCCGTAGCAGGTGATCGGCACTTGCGACTCGGTGAACAGCCGCAGCAGCCGCCAGAAGCCGGCGCGGGCACCGTATTCGTAGATTGATTCCATGTTCCAGTGACGCTGGCCCACCCAGGGTGCCGCGCCGACGATTTCCGACAGGAAGGCTTCGGACGCCTTGTCGCCATGCAGCATGCAGTTCTCGCCGCCTTCCTCGTAGTTGACGACGAACTGCACGGCGACATGTGCGCCGCCAGGCCATTTCGGGTCCGGCGGATTGGCTCCATAGCCGCGCATGTCTCTGCTGTAACGCATCGTCCCTCCCGCCGGGCACGGCCCGAAGTATGATCAGAGTATCGAAAGGGCGCTTCTCGCATTCCCCCGAAAATTTTTGAAAGTGTTTTTGTCGCACTCCGCTCGACCGGGACTTATGCATCGCCTTTAATTGGCGCACAATTCACTGTTGATACTTGATCGTACCGGGCCAATTCGCTCGTACCGGAAATGGGAGGCGGCCAATGGCAGAAACGTCGAATGCCGATGGCGGGCGTCTGACGACCCATGTCCTCGACACGGCGACCGGCAAGCCGGCGGCGGGACTGTCGATCGCGCTTTATCACCTCGACGGCAAGGCACGGACACATTTGAAGACCGTTGTCACCAATGCCGACGGCCGTTGCGACAAGCCGCTGCTCGCCGGCGCGGAGTTCCGCACCGGCGAATACGAACTGGTCTTCGCCGCGGGCGATTATTTGCGCCAGCAGGGGTCGAGCCTGCCGAAACCGGCCTTTCTCGATGTGATACCGATCCGCTTCGGCATGGCCGAGCCCGTGCACTATCATGTGCCGCTGCTGGTCTCGCCCTACGGCTACTCGACGTACAGGGGGAGCTGAGGCATGGCCAAAATCAGCATCCGCAAAGAAATCCGCTTCATCCTCAACGGCAGGGACGTCGCGCTTTCGTCGGTGGCGTCAGACGCGACCCTGCTCGACTGGCTGCGGCTAGAGCGGTCGCTGCGCGGCACCAAGGAAGGCTGCGCCGAGGGTGATTGCGGCGCCTGCACCGTGTTGGTCGGCAAGCTCTCGGCCGGCGGGCTGGTCTATGAAAGCGTCAATGGCTGCATCCGTTTCCTCGGCTCGTTGGACGCCACCCATGTCGTGACCGTCGAGCATCTGCGCGGCGTATCAGGCCAACTGCATCCGGTGCAGCAGGCGATGGTCGATTTCCACGGCTCGCAATGCGGCTTCTGCACGCCGGGCTTCGTGATGTCGCTCTATGGCCTGTGGATGAAGTCATCGAATCCGTCGAACGCGGATATCGAAAAGGCCTTGCAAGGCAATCTCTGCCGCTGCACCGGCTACGAGGCGATCATCCGCGCGGCGCATGCCATTTCCAGCTACGGTAAGGCGGCGGAGGATCCGCTGGCCGCGGAGCGCAAGGCGATCACCGAGAGGCTCGAGGCCATGCATGACGGCGCCCGGGTCGAGATCGGTTCGGCCAAGGCGCGGCTGGTCGTGCCGGCCGATGTCGATGATTTCGCCGCCGTGCTGGACAAGGAACCCGGCGCCACCATCGTCGCCGGCTCGACCGATGTCGGCCTCTGGGTCACCAAGCACATGCGCGATATTTCGCCGGCCATTTTCATCGGCAATCTCGACGGACTTTCCACCATCTCGGAAGAAAACGGCATCATTTCGATCGGCGCGGGCGTCACCTACACTGATGCCTTCGCGACATTGGCGAAGCGTATCCCGGCGCTGGGGCCGTTGTTCGATCGTATCGGCGGCGAACAGGTGCGCAACATGGGCACCATCGGCGGCAACATCGCCAACGGCTCGCCGATCGGCGACACGCCGCCGCCCTTGATAGCGCTCGGCGCGCAACTGACGCTGCGCCGTGGCAAGAAGCAGCGCACGATCGCGCTGGAGGATTTCTTCATCGCCTATGGCAAGCAGGACCGGCAGCCGGGCGAATTCGTGGAGGCGGTGCACGTTCCTGTTCCCGCCAAGGGCACAAAATTCGCGGTCCACAAAATCACCAAGCGCCGCGATGAGGACATTACCGCGGCCCTCGGCGCCTTTTTTCTGACGCTGGCTAAAGACGGCACGGTCGCGGAGGTGCGCATCGCCTATGGCGGCATGGCGGCGACGCCGAAGCGGGCGTCTTCTGTCGAAAAAGCGCTGCTCGGCAAGCCGTGGACCGAACAGACGGTTGAGGCAGCGATGGCCGAATATGACAGGGATTTCACCCCTCTGACCGACATGCGGGCCTCGGCCGAGTATCGCGCCCTGGCAGCGCGCAACCTTTTGTTGCGCTTCTTCGCCGAGACCAGCGGCACCAGGGACCCGATCCAGGTTTCAAGGCACGAGGCGGCATGATGAACAAGCACGCTGCCCCCAACCTCAAGGCTGAAAAGATCGCTGGCGGCGTCGCCACCGATCAGCGCCACGATTCCGCGCACAAGCATGTCAGCGGCACCGCCGTCTACATCGACGACATGCCGGAACCGGCCGGCACGCTGCATGGCTGCCTCGGGCTTTCCACCGCCACGCATGCCACGATCGCCAGCATGGATCTCTCGGCGGTGCGTACAGCGCCCGGCGTTGTCGACGTGCTGACGGCCAGTGACGTGCCCGGCGAAAACGACATTTCGCCGACCGGCCGCCACGACGAGCCGGTGTTGGCCGACGGCAAGGTGCAATTCTACGGCCAGCCTATCTTCTGCGTTATTGCGCAGACGCGCGAGCAGGCGCGTCGCGCCACCAGGTTGGCCAAGGTCGAATACAAGGAATTGCCCTTCGTCACCGACATCGGGGAACTTGATCCGAGGAAGGACAAGCTCGTCACGCCGCCACTGACGCTGAAGCGCGGCGATGCCGCCACAGCCATCCGTCAGGCGCCGCGCCGGCTAAAAGGAAAAATGCGCGTCGGCGGCCAGGAACACTTCTACCTCGAAGGCCATATCGCCATGGCCATTCCGGGCGAGGACCAGGACGTCACCATCTATTCCTCGACCCAGCATCCGAGCGAAGTCCAGCATATGGTCAGCCATGCGCTTGGCGTGCCGAGCAACGCCATCACGGTGGAAATCCGCCGCATGGGCGGCGGCTTCGGCGGCAAGGAGACGCAGGGCAACCAGTTTGCCGCATTGGCCGCGATCGCCGCGAAGAAACACCATCGCGCCGTGAAAATCCGGCCCGACCGCGACGACGACATGATCGCCACCGGCAAGCGTCATGATTTCCTCGTCGACTACGAGGTCGGCTTCGATGACGAGGGCAATATCCTCGGCGTCGATTTCATGTTCGCGGCGCGCTGCGGTTTTTCGTCGGACCTTTCCGGCCCGGTGACCGATCGCGCGCTGTTCCACTGCGACAACACTTATTTCTGGCCAGCGGTGCATGCCCAGTCGGCGCCGCTCTACACCAACACCGTGTCGAACACCGCGTTTCGGGGTTTCGGTGGCCCGCAAGGCATGGTCGGCGCCGAGCGCGTCATCGACGAGGTGGCCTTTGCCGTCGGCAAGGATCCACTCGAAATCCGCAAAAAGAATTTCTACGGCACCAGTGGTGATAGCGAGGGGGGCCGCAACATCACGCCCTACCACCAGACGGTCGAGGACAACATCATCCAGCGCATCGTCGCCGAGTTGGAGGAAAGCGCCAGCTATGCGCGGCGGCGGCGTGAGATATCGGCCTTCAACGCCAACAGCCGTTTCATCAAGCGCGGCCTGGCGCTGACACCGGTCAAGTTCGGCATCTCGTTCACCGCCACCCACTACAACCAGGCCGGCGCGCTGGTGCATGTCTACACCGACGGTTCGGTGCATCTGAACCATGGCGGGACCGAGATGGGGCAGGGCCTCTACGTCAAGGTGGCGCAGGTGGTGGCGGAAGAGTTCCAGATCGACCTCGACCAGGTCAAGATCACCGCGACCACCACCGGCAAGGTGCCGAACACCTCGGCCACGGCGGCGTCGTCCGGCTCCGACCTCAACGGCATGGCGGCGCAGAATGGCGCGCGCCAGATCAAGGATCGGCTGACCGATTTCGCCGCCGAAAAATACCAGGTGCCGCGCGATCAGGTGCTGTTCCTGCCCAACCGGGTGCGCATTGGCAACCAGGAAATTGCCTTCGCCGACCTCGTCAAGCAGGCCTATATGGCGCGCATCCAGCTGTCGGCGGCGGGGTTCTACAAGACGCCGAAAATCCACTGGAACCGCGACAAGGGTGAGGGCCGCCCCTTCTATTATTTCGCCTATGGCGCGTCGTGTTCGGAAGTCTCGGTCGACACGCTGACCGGAGAATACATGGTGGAGCGCACCGATATTCTCCACGACTGCGGCCGCTCGCTGAACCGAGCCATCGACATCGGCCAGATCGAGGGTGGCTTCATCCAGGGCATGGGCTGGCTGACGACGGAAGAACTGTGGTGGGACGCCAAGGGCCGGCTGCGCACGCATGCGCCGTCGACCTACAAGATCCCGCTCGCCTCCGATCGGCCGAAGATCTTCAACGTCACCTTGGCCGACTGGCCGGAAGCGGGCGAGCCGACCATCCACCGCTCCAAGGCGGTCGGCGAGCCGCCGTTCCCGCTCGGCATGTCGGTGCTGCATGCGCTGTCGGATGCGGTGGCCAGTGTCGCCGACAACAAGATTTGCCCGCGCCTCGATGCCCCCGCCACACCGGAGCGCGTGCTGATGGCGATCGAGAGGCTGAAGAAAGAGGCCGTCGCCTGAGTCTGGCGCAAGGTCGGCAATGCGTGCAATCCGGGCCGAAAAAACCTATATTTCCCGCACGGGAATGCGAATGATGAATTCGAAAGTGCAAAGCCTGAGAGACTTCCTTGCCAGCGCCGACTGGATTGCCCTGGTCGAAGTGGCTGGCACAAAAGGTTCGACGCCACGCGAGAAGGGCGCATTTATGCTCGTCTCGCGGGCGGCGATCTTTGGCACGATCGGCGGCGGTCAGCTCGAATACATGGCGATCGACAAGGCCAGGCAGATGCTCTTCTCCCCCCTTGAGGGGGAGATGTCGGCGAAGCCGACAGAGGGGGGCCTATCAGAAGGCACC
>NZ_RZTC01000066.1:0-17270 GCF_004023165.1 Mesorhizobium sp. M7A.F.Ca.MR.176.00.0.0
CGCGCTCCTACGGCCTCGTCGCGCGCTGCGACGACAGCGGCCGGCCCAGCGAAAGCTGGCACAGCCGCGCCGACGGCAGCATGCATGGCGTCACCTCCGTCTGTGAGCATGGCGGCAGCGTCTACGCCGCCTCGCGCGGCTCCGGCACGCTGCTGCGCCTGCCCGGCGCGACATCCGGTGGAGCCCGGCATGGCTGATCCCCACGCGGCCGAGATCGTCCGGTTCCGCAAGGCCACCAAGGCGTTCGCCGGCAACGCGGCGGTGCGCGACGTCGATTTCACGCTGCGGCAAGGCGAGGTCCATGCGCTGCTCGGCGAGAACGGTGCGGGGAAGTCGACGTTGACCAAGGTGCTGGCCGGCCTCTACCCGCTGACGTCGGGCGAGATGCTGATTGACGGCAAACCGGTTGGCTTTTCCTCGCCCGCCGATGCCATGAAGCACGGCATCGCCATGGTGTTCCAGGAAACCAATCTCATCCCGTCGATGAATGTCGCCCAGAACATCTTCCTCGGCGAGGAGAGCTTCTTCAACCGGTTGCGCGGCATCAACATCAAGGCGCAGCAGCATCTGCAGCGGCTGAACTTCCATGTCGAGCCGACCGCGCTGGTGTCGACGCTCGGCGCCGCCAAGAAGCAGATGGTCGAGATCGCCCGCGCGGTTCACCACAAGGCCCGCATCTTCATCTTCGACGAGCCGACGGCGACGCTGACGCCGGAGGAAAAGCAGCACTTCTTCGCCCTGGTCGAGCGGCTGAAAGGCGAGGGCGCTTCCATCATCTTCATTTCACACGCGCTGGAAGAGGCGCTGTCGATCGCCGACCGCATCAGCGTGCTGCGCGACGGCGCGCTGATCGTCACCGACGATGCGCGCGATCTCACCCGCGAGAAAATCGTCCAGGCGATGGTTGGCCGGCAACTGACCGATGCGCTCTATGGCGACGATGCCGCCAAACGCGTCGCGCGCCGCCCGGGCGAAAAGGTGCTGGCGCTCGAGAACGTCTCGATGGGTAAGGCGGTGCGCAGCGCCACGCTGTCGGTCTTTGCCGGCCAGGTGACCGGGCTGTTCGGCCTGGTCGGTGCCGGCCGCACCGAAATGATGAAGATCGCGGCGGGCGTTTTGAAGCGTGACTTCTTCCATGGTGGCCGCATCACGCTGCGCGGCGAGGTGGTGCACTTCCGCGTGCCACGGCAGGCCGTGCGGCGCGGCGTCGCCTATATCACCGAGGACCGCAAGCTCGACGGCCTATTCGACACGATGGACATCGCCCAGAACGTATTCCTCGGCAAGCTGGCCAAAGGCTCCAACCCGGTCTCGGTAATCGGCCTTGGCGAAGCGCGCCGGCAATCGGCCGAATGGATCGAGACGATGAAGGTCCGCACGATCGGCGCCAATGCTCGGGTGGTCGAGCTTTCCGGCGGCAATCAGCAGAAAGTGGTCATCGCCAAATCGCTAATCCAGGCGCCGTCGCTGATCATCTTCGACGAGCCGACGCGCGGCGTCGATGTCGGCGCCATCGCCGAGATCCATCAGATTATCGAGCGGCTTGCCGATGCGGGCGCGGCCGTCGTCGTTATTTCGTCCTATCTGCCTGAAATCCTCAATCTGTCGGACCGCATCCTGGTGGCGCGCCAGGGCCGTATCGTCGAGGAGATGACCATCGACGAGGCCTCCGAAGAAAAGATCATGTATGCCGCCGTCCATTGAATCGCCCGGTGGGGATCGGCAGGCCACGATCGTCGAAGTCGGTCCGCGCGACGGCCTGCAGAACGAAAAGCGGCTGGTCTCGACCGGGCAGAAGCTGCGCCTGATCGGCATGCTGGCCGATTGCGGCTTCGCCCGCATCGAGGCGACGGCTTTCGTCTCGCCGAAATGGGTGCCGCAGATGGCCGATCATGATGAGGTCATGCGGCGCGCTGTGCGGCGTCCGGGGCTTATGCTGTCCGCGCTGGTGCCCAACGAGCAAGGTGCGCGGGCCGCGATCTCGGCCGGCGCGCAGGAACTCGCGGTCTTCACCAGCGCCTCCGAGACGTTTTCGAAACGAAACACCAATTGCACCATCGAGGAAGGGCTGGCTCGTTTTGTGCCAGTGATCGCGCTGGCCGCCGAGCATTCCTTGCCGGTGCGGGGCTATGTCTCCTGTGCCGTCGATTGTCCCTATGAAGGCCCGATCGAACCCGGCGCGGCCGCGAGAGTTGTCGCGCGCCTGCGCGATCTCGGCTGCGCCGAAATCGCCGTTGCCGACACGATCGGCAGGGCGACACCCGAGCGCGTGCATGCCATGGTGCTGGCAACCCTCGAAGAAGCAGAGGCTGCGCGGCTGGCCGGGCATTTCCACGACACCGGCGGCCTGGCGCTCGCCAACGTCGATACCGCCTGGGACCTCGGGCTCAGGGTGTTCGATGCCGCTGCCGGCGGGCTAGGCGGCTGTCCCTACGCGCCCGGTGCGGCCGGCAATCTTCGCAGCGGCGCGCTGGTGGCGCACCTTGCGTCGAAAGGGATTTCCACCGGCATAAATCGCGAATTGCTGGCCGGCATCGAAACCATGCTTGCCGAGGGTAAGTTTTTCGCCGAGCCATAAAACCACGACAACCCCGCAGCAAGTTTGCCTGAAATCAGTGCCGTCCCGATCTTCGGGGCTGGCGTCTCGGAAAATGCGACACGAGCTATATATTGCTGCCTTGGCTGCCCGCTCGGCTTAGAAAAATTTGACGAGGCATCGAATTTTTGGCGCGCGTGCCGCCCTTGTTGTGAACGTCAGTACCAATGCCCCGATCGCCTTCACACCGAATGGAGAGTGTCGGCGATCGTTCCCATCAGGTTCTGCATGTCGATCCGCATTGGCTGATTGATCGCTTTCGGCCCGAAGAGGTCCTTGTACAGTTCTACAATCAGGGACGGACTGGGCTTCCTGGAAGCTTTTCGAACTTTGCGTCGCGCCTCAGCCCCGTCAGGAAGTCGATGCCTCCTCAAATTTTCCCCAATACCGAATCTAAGTGACAATTTGTCCCATAAGCACTCGCACCTCCGTCGAGACCATTCGCGAACTACATTCTCGGTTCAACACGCAACATCTCTTCGCGCGAGTGACCGGCCTCTCAAGCACCGACCTATCGCTGATCCGCTGCAGCACTCTTTGCGGCCATAGCCGATCCGTTGTAGGCGTGCATCTGCGCCAGCTTCGCCATGCGCTGGGCGGCTTCCGCGAGCGCCGAGCAATGCTGCTTGAAGTTTTGCTCTATGATCTGACCGTAGGGTCCCGTAAGTCCCACCGCGTACATCACCTCACCGCTCGTCGGCCTTATCGGAAATGCGATCGAGCCTAAGCCCGGAACATGCTCGGCCAGGTCCATGGCATAGCCCTGCTGCCGAACCTCCGCCAATTCCCTGGTCAACTCCGCGATCTTCGTTTTAGTCCGATCGGTATAGCTGCGCAGCTCGGTCGCCAGGATCCTGTTCACGGTCTCCTGCGGATGAAACGCAAGGATCGCCTTGGCCGAAGCGGTCGCATTTACAGGCATGGCCATACCCGGCATGACATAGGTCCGGACCGGAGTGTCGGGCGCGACGCAGGTGACCGAGCGCACCTCGGTACCGTCGAACTTCGACAGGAACGCCGACTGGCCGGTGCGGTCGGCCAAATCCTGAAGCGGTCGCTGCGCGAGCGTCGTCAGCCAGCCGCTATCCGGAGACATCTGTAGCAGCTGCAGCAAGCGATCGCCGAGGCGGTATGTCCGATTGCGAACGCTCTCGGCGGTGATCATCCCGCTTTCGATCAAGGCATGCAGCAGCCTGTTGATCGTGGTTTTGGGCAGTCCAAGCGTCGTTTCGAGCTCGATCGCCGTCAAGCCATGCTCGAACGGCGCGACCGTTTCCATGATCGAGATGTAGCGCTCGAGGGGACTGTCCTTGGCGCTCGGCTTCTTCGATTTCGTATTCAAGGGCACCTACGCCGATCTGACAATTGCGACTGCAAGAAGGTTATCGTTCAAAACAGACATGAGGGGCAAGGTCGGTCTCTCGTTATCCCGCCGCGCGTCGAGTCCGAGGGGCTCCGTAGAATAGCCGAAGGCCGCACGGCCTCGACTGTCGGGCTCCGCCAGGTAACCCGAACCCGAAATCTCCTCACGAATAATACCGAAATTCGGTATTATTTCCATTTTATGGTCCCCTCGATTGACTCGCAAGCCAAATCCTGATTATCGGGATAAATACCGATTTTCGGAGGAACTTGAAATGGCTGAACTCCCGCGTGTGACCTACTCGAACATCGGGGTGGATTTTTCCCCTGTTCACGCTCACCTCGATGCAATGATCCCGGATTTCGAGAAGAACACACTGGGTCGCGAGTGGTCGACGCCGTTTGCGACTGGCGCTCGGAAAGAGATCCTGAGCCCTATCGACAAGAAGATCTCTCTCGGCAAGTTCCCGGTTTCAACCCCGTCAGACGTCAAGTCCGCGATCCAGGCAGCCCGGGCCGGCGCGAAGACCTGGAACCGTTCGACGCTGGACGATCGCCTTGCATTCGGCGCCCGCTGGCGAGAGGCACTGGCGGAGCGGAAATATGACCTCGGTTTGGCGGCGCTCTACGAGATCGGAAAGTCCCGCATCGAGGCAGTCGGCGAAGCCGAGGAATGCCTCGACATGGTCGAGTACTACGCATCGGAGATGAAGGCGAACAACGGGTTCGTCCGGCCCATGAACGTGTTGGTCGAAAACGAGACTGCTACGAGCGTCATGAAGCCCTATGGCGTCTTCGCGGTCATCGCTCCTTTCAACTTTCCGCTCGCCTTGTCGATCGGCATGGTCACGGGTGCGCTGTTGACAGGCAATGCGGTGGTCTACAAGCCGTCGCCGGGTTGCGCGCTGACCGGACTGCTGATTGCCGAAACGCTTCGCAAAGCGGGCTTGCCCGAAGGTGTTTTCAACATCGTGCTTGGCGATGGAGAGGTGGGGCGCCTTCTTGCCACCGACAACGGCATCGACGGCGTTGCATTCACCGGCTCCCATAAGACCGGCATGAGCATCTTCCGTCATATGGCAACGCTGCCCCACATGAAGCCCGTCATCGCCGAAATGGGTGGCAAGAACCCCGCCTACGTGACGAGCAAGGCCGACCTCGACCGCGCGGCGCAGGGGGTGGCGCGCTCCGCTTTTGGCCTGCAAGGCCAGAAGTGCTCCGCATGCTCGGTCGTGTATGTCGACGAGAAGGTCAAGGCGGAATTCATCGAGAAACTGGTAGCGTTCGCTGGAAAGCTGGTGGTCGGAGATCCTCGTAAGGCCGAGACCTTTATGGGCCCTGTCTATGGCGACGCCACAGTCGGCCGTTTCCAGGCAGCGCTGTCGGAAGTCGAGGGCAAAGGCAAGGTGCATTTTGGGGGCGCCGCCCTGGGCCAGGGATTTGCGAACAACTACGTCCTGCCGACGGTCGTCGAACTTGATGGTCCGGGCCGGCTGACCCGCGACGAACTCTTCATGCCTTTCGTGGTCGTCCGCGGTTTTGATAGTCTCGATGCCGCGATCGAAGAGGGCAACGACATCGCCTACGGGTTGTCGGCCGGCATCTTTACCAACGACCAAAAAGAGTTGCGTCACTTCCTCGACACCGCCGAAGCGGGGGTTCTCTATGCCAACCGTGCGAGCGGCGCAACGACGGGTGCATGGCCAGGCGCGCAGCCATTCTGCGGCTGGAAGGGCACCGGGGTCAGCGGCAAGGGCGGTCTCGGCTCCTGGTTCCTGCCACAGTACCTGCGCGAGCAGAGCCACACGATCATGACCAAGTGATCGAAAGAGGTCGCGCCCTTCGTCGCGGCCATCCAAGGCTGTCTCCTTCATCGGTTTACAAGATTATGCGCCACTATCCAGATTCAATGCCGAAGTCCCGCGAGATGTTCGAACGGGCCCGCAAGGTCATGCCGGGAGGAAACACCCGGACAACGGTCTTCATCGACCCGTTTCCGATCTATGCCCAGCGCGGCGAGGGCTGCCGCGTCTGGGACGTCGATGGAAACGTCTACTACGACTGCATCAACAATTTCACGGCCATGATCCATGGCTACGGCCATCCCGCCGTCACGGCCGCGGTGGTGGACCAGATGCCCCGCGGATCGGCTTTCGGAGCGCCCACCGAGAGCGAACTTGATCTTGCTGAACTGTTGGTGGAGCGCCTTCCGTCAGTCGAGCAGGTTCGCTTCGCCAACTCCGGCACGGAAGGCGTCATGATGGCGATCAAGGCGGCTCGGGCGTTCACCGAGCGGTCGAAGATCGTCAAGATCGAAGGTGCCTACCATGGCTCCTACGACTTCGCGGAAGTCAGCCTGGACAGTTCGCCCGCCAACTGGGGCGACATGCCTGCCTCAACTGCATACGCGAAAGGCACGCCGAAGGGAGTTCTCGATGATGTCATCGCGGTGCCGTTCAACGATACGGAGGCGCTGCGTGCCGTCTTCGACGCGCATGGCGACACGATAGCGGGTGTTCTGATCGACCCGATGCCGAACCGCGCCGGACTTATTCCCGCGCGAAAGGATTATCTCGACGCGATGGTCGAGATCGCTCATGCCGCCGGCTCGCTGGTGATCCTCGACGAGGTGATCTCGCTCCGCCTTGGCTATTCGGGGGCGCAGGGCCTGTGGAGCATCACGCCCGATCTGACGGCTCTCGGCAAGATCATCGGCGGAGGATTCCCGGTCGGCGCCGTCGGCGGCCGCGCCGACGTGATGGCGGTGTTCGATCCAACACGAGGCAAGCCTGCATTGCCGCATGGCGGCACCTTCACCGCGAACCCGGTGACGATGCGAGCCGGTCTGGCGGCGATGCGCGCGTTGACCCCGGCTAGCTTCGCGCATCTGGACGCTATCGGCAGCCTGCTTCGCGAGGGCATCACGGCCTCGCTTGCTCGCCATGGTCTCAACGGGCAGTGCGTCGGTCTCGGCTCGCTCTTCAAAGTTCATTTCACGGCGTTGCCGATCACGGACTACCGGTCAGTCTATCCGGGTGCGTCCGAACGCATGAAGCTCGACCTGTTCCACAAGGGTCTGCTCGACCGCGGCGTGCTTTCGGCGAGTTACGGACTCTTCGCGCTTTCCACCTCCATGACCGAGGAAGACGCACGCGAGATCCTTTCCGCAATCGACGGCGCCCTCGCAGCAATCGCTCCGAAGCAATGACGTAGCGCGTCCAGCGCCGGATCCATCCGGCACGGGACGAGCAGCAACAGATGGAAGTCACATGACAGCTTCTCCTCACGTCGTCGTCATCGGTGCGGGTACCCTCGGTATGTGTTCTGCGCACGCGCTCGCGGAACAGGGCGCTCGCGTCACCGTCATCGACGCACGATCCATTGCGTCAGGATCCAGCGGCCGCTCGGTCGGGGTCGTTGGGACACAGCTCACGGATCCGTTCGAGATACAGCTGCGCATGCAATCGGTGCAGCGCGTCCGCCGGTGGCAAGAGCGCCTCGGTCTCGGCTTCAGCCCTATCGGCTACCTGCGTCTGGCGCGCACCTCCGAGCAGATGGAACTGTTCGCGCGCTCGGTGGAGATCCAGCGCGATGCCGGCTTCAGATCCAGGGTCTACCAGGCGAACGAGCTTCAGCAACTCGTGCCGCACTTGAGTTCAGATGGGCTCGAAGGCGGCATCTTCGGGCCGGACGACGGCTTCCTCGATCCCCACGAAATGTGCACGCTGCTGGCGCAACAGGTGAAGAAGCTCGGCTCCGAGGTTTTCCAGTTCCGCAAGCTGCTTGGTGCCGCGCGGACATCCGGTGGCTATCGGTTGGACACCAGCAAAGGGCCGATCGGCTGCGACTTCGTCGTGAATGCGGCAGGCGCCTGGGCGCCACGCGTTGCCGAGATGCTCGGACAGACGCTACACATCCACCCCGAGCGCCACGAGGCGCTGACAATCCACTTGGACGCGCCGCTCCCGTACACAATGCCGATGGTCATGGATCTGGTGAACGGGCAGGGCACCGGACTCAACTTTCGGCACGAGAAAGCGAGCGAGCTCATCGCCGAGATACACAAGGTAAGTTCGCCGTCGCCCGAAGATCCGGACAACTACAACGAGCAGTGCGAGGAAGGGTCCAAGGTCATGCTGGCCGAGATGCTGATCGAACGCCTGCCTGATCTGCCGGGCGCCCGGCTCGGCCGGGGTTGGGCAGGCCTCTACCCTGTCACCGCCGACCACCGTCCCTATGTCGGACCAGTCGATCAGTCGGAGCCCGGTCTGATCACCGCGGCCGGTGCGGGCGGCTACGGGATTCAGCTTGCGCCGGTGATTGGGCTGATCGTCGCAGACTGGGTGCTCAAGGGCTCACCCGCATCGATCCCAGGCACCGAAAGTCTCGCTCCAACTCCGGAAAGAAACGTTCCGGGCACACATACTGCGGCGGCTTGACCAGTGGGACACCGGCGTTAGCGCAAGGACAAAGAAGCCATGCCCGAGGCAGAAAATATCGTACGCATCAAGAACATCAACGTGATCTATGGCGGCCATCACGCCGTGAAGAACGTCTCGCTCGACATCACGCGCGGCGAGGTCGTGGCGATCGTCGGACCCAGCGGCGCGGGAAAGAGCACGCTGCTGCGTGCGATCAACATGCTCGAACAGCCGTCATCCGGCACCCTTGAAGTGGGTGCCATCCGGTTTTCGGTCGACCGCAATCTGTCCGCCGGAGAGCTGCTGAGTCTCCGACGTTCCACCGGGATGGTTTTCCAGTCCTTCAACCTGTTTCCGCACATGACCGTGCAGCGCAACATTTCGCTGCCGCAGATGCGGGTTCTGGGGCGCACCAAGGAGCAGGCGGACGCGCGCACCGCCCAATTGCTCGAACGCGTACACCTTACGGACAAGGCGCAAGCCTATCCGGCGCGCCTGTCGGGTGGCCAGCAGCAGCGTATCGCGATCGCACGCGCCCTGGCTCTTGACCCCAAGGTGATGCTCTTCGACGAACCCACGAGCGCCCTGGACCCCGAACTCGGGCTTGAGGTGTTGGCCGTGATGCGCGAGCTCGCCCAGGAAGGCATGACAATGATCATCGTCACGCACGAGATCGCCTTTGCCGCAGACGTCGCCGACCGCGTAATCGTCATGGCTAATGGAGAGATCATCGAGCAGGGTCCGCCTGATGCCGTGATCCGCAATCCGTCGTCGCCCCGCACGCGGCAGTTCTTCCGTGCCGTGGTCGATCGCAGATGATCGACCTGCTGGTTTCACTGCTCAGAGGCGTTCCGGCCACGCTGCTGGTGACCTTCGGCGCTTTCGGAGTCGGGGCCATCGCAGCCATGCCGCTGGTGCTGATGCGACGTTCCCGGTTGCTTCTGCTAAGCGCGCCGGCGCGCCTATACATCGACGTTGTCCGAGGAATCCCGCCGATCGTCTGGCTGTTTATTATTTTCTTCGGATTGGGCAGCGGAGTGATCGTTCTCAGTTCATATCAGGCTGCCATCCTGGGCATGGGGTTGGTATCAACGGCCTATCTCGCCGAAATCTATAGGGGTGGCTTCCTGGCCCTCTCGAAGGGCCAGCGGGAGGCGTCCACGGCGCTCGGTATGTCGCGCCTGGATACGCTGCGCTATATCCTGGCGCCGCAGGTCCTGCGCGTCTCGGTTCCACCCATGGCGACCTTCCTTGTTAGCCTGCTCAAAGACACGACCGTGGCCTCCACGATCGGTGTCCGCGACGTGATGATGTACGCATCGCAGCAGGCTCAAGGCGGCGGCGGCGGCTTCGCGCCGTTCATTTTCGCGGCGCTTCTCTACATCGTGCTGTCCATACCCGTTGTCGTGTTGGCACGCGCCGTGGACGGGCGGCTGCGCTCAAGGGGGCAAGCGAAATGAGCGAGATGCTGGCTAACTGGCTGGACTGGTCGCCCCAGCTTTTCCAAGGAGCTATTGTCAGTCTTCAGTTGGCGGGCCTGGCGCTGCTGTTCGGATTGCCTACCGGCCTCGTTCTTGCGCTTGCCTCTTCCTCTGGAAACAGGCTCGTCCGCTATTTCGCGGTGGTATTGGTCGAGATCGGGCGTGGTGCGCCTGCACTCGTCGTCCTGCAGATGGTCTACTATGGATTGCCTGCTTCCGGGATGACCGTAAGTGCCTTCACCTCTGGCGTGATTGCGTTGGCGCTAACGACAGGCGCCTACACCAGCGAGATCCTTCGCGCCGGTCTGAACGCGGTTCCGCATTGTGAGATCGAGGCGGGCTGGGCGCTCGGCATGACCCGCCGGGACATCCTGCGCTTCGTAGTGATCCCCCAAGGAATCCTGTTCGCAATACCCGCACTGATGGGCTTTGCCATTCTCATCTTCCAGGCGACGGCCCTTACATACACGATCGCCATCCCCGAACTTCTGGCGCGCGCCTATCGCGTGGGTGCGGCCACCTACCTCTACCTCGATGTCCTGATCTTGGCGGGCCTGTTCTATCTCGCCATCACCGTCCCGTTCGGGTGGCTGGTCTCGTACACCGAACGTAGGCTGGGCAGCCATCTCGGCTGACCTGCAATCAAAAACCATCAATGTCAGAGGAGAGCACAGTGAAAAATTGGAGTAAGATTATCTCGGCCGCGGCCATTGCTACGGCCTTGGGTGCCAGCGTCGCGTCCGCACAGGATTGCAAGCCGCAGCACGTTTTCGAAACCGTGTCAGCGGGCAAACTCACAGTCGCGCTTACCAACACCGCTCCGTATTCGCTCGAAAAAGACAGCGGCATCGCGGGTATCGACGGCGATCTCGTGAAGCGTTTTGCCAAGGAGAACTGCCTGGAGATCGCTTATGAGATCTTCACATATCCAGGCGCGGTTTCCGCAGTTCAGTCGCGGCGCGCGGACATCGCGCTTGGCGGCTTCTATCGTACCGCCGCCCGCGCCAAGGTCGTCGCTCTGTCTACGCCGGTCTATCTCGACCAACTGTCCGTCACCTCGACCAACGGCATTGATACTGTCGATGGTCTGCTGGGCAAGAAGGTCGGCACCGTTGAAGGATATTTATGGGTCCAGGACATGGAGAAGCTTTACGAAGGCTCCAAGACCTATCCGTCGTCGCTGAACCTCGCGCAGGACCTTCATGCCGGTCGTATTGAGGCGGCGCTCGACGGCTTCGGCTCCGCTGTCATTCAGAACGAAGGACAGAATTATAAGGTAAATGCGCTGAAACAAGATCCGCGCATCGATGCGACCATGAACCCGTCGCAGACCGCCTTCCTGCTGGACAAGAGCAACGAGGATCTTGCGAAGGCCGTTGACACGTCCCTAGAAGCTTACCGCAAGGATGGCGCGATCGCGGAAGCGCTCAAGGCTTACGGGCTGGATCCGTCAGCCGCAGATGTCGGTGACGCCCGCGTCATCGAGTAAGCCGCTGGTATGAATGGCCGCTCCGCCTGTGCCTCCCGTTTTTAGGAAGAAAACCGAGCGAGGCGGGCGGCCTGGACGTTTGCTGCGCGGCTGCGATCCGAGCGTGTGCTAAATGCCTGCCGTCGACTACGTCGCCCCCGATGCCTACATCAATTCGGACGCCGGCAGGATCATGGCCTCGCCGGGCGACCAGATGTCGATTGAGCCGCAGGATCCAGCCTGACGAATGGGACGTGGCAGTGCTGGTCGATTGGCTTCAGCGCGAGACACTGGCGACTGTCAGCTCGCCGACCTCATCCAAGGCGAGGAGCTTCCCTCGCTTTTACGCCCGTTCCTGCTGTGCAGAGCAGTGCCGCTGGCTCGCACCTTGGCTATAGAGCTTCTATCAACGCGCAGTGTGCATGATCGCATCTGTGGGGCGCGGGAGGTTTCGAGGAGAACACGATCTGGCATTTGAAGTTTGCTCCTAGGGCAGCGCCTGCTTTGACGAGCTTCGCCAACGCAAGTCTTGCGGCCTTCCGAGAGAAGATTGTCGCCGGTAGTGACGAAGAGCGCGAAAACTTATTGCGCAAGCTTGACTGCGGCGCTGGCGCACCGGCGGAAGTCTGCTGTTCGGGCTTCGTGCTGGCCGTTGCTCGCGCCAACCGTGGCTAAGTTCGCCGTCCCATCCACTCTTCACGCCGTTCAGCATCGAACGCCTGCCGAGCCTTCGCGGCCCATAGATCTCGTGCATGCTCGCCTTCAGCGCTCTGCAATTTGTCGGCCGCCTATCCCGCTGGTTGCCTTTGCCAACGAGGCCAAGCCTCTTCAGGCCATCCGCGCGAGATCAACCGGTTCGACCTTGACGGGCAGGCCGTGCACCGCAGCGGCATGAGCCAGAATGAGTTTTACAAAACCGATATCGATGCCTAGCGTCATCGGTCCAGCACCTTGGGCAGCCCGGTCACGGCCGAAACGAATGAGCCGCTCGCGATCGAGAGCCGCGATGTTGCACTTGCCGAGATGTCTTTGGAGCAAAGCGAGGGCCGCGGCCTTGGAGCGGCGAGGGGACTTGCCTACATCGCACATGTCGTCGATATGAAGGTCGATGAGTTCGCCGAAGGTTTTCAGGCGCGCTGTTCGAGACTTTGCCGGTGTCTCACCGCGATCGACTTGGCGCTAGGTTTCGGTTGCCCAGCGCCTGGCGTCGTCTCGGCGCAGAAAAGTCTCGCTGACGTAGCGACCTTTGCGACGGACCTGGACACGCCAGGACCCGGACGAGAGCTTTGTGTAGGTGGCCTTTTTTTCGTGTGCGCTCCGTGTGCACTGAGAGCGTGGCGAAAAAGGGTCGTATTCTGGCGTAAAATCGTGTGCACTCGGCAGGTTCGAACGATTTGATGTTAAAGAAAAAATGCTGAAAAATCAAGATCATAAAGTGGCCGTGGCCCCGATGATGGACTGGACGGACCGGCATTGCCGGTTCTTCCACCGCCAGCTGACAAGCCATGCGCTGCTTTACACCGAGATGGTGGCGGCCGACGCGGTCATCCATGGCGCGCGCGAGCGGCTGATCGGCTTCGATGCGGTGGAACATCCGGTCGCGCTGCAGCTCGGCGGCTCGGATCGTGAAAAGCTCGCCGAGGCTGCCCGCATTGGCGAGGCCTTTGGCTATGACGAGATCAACCTCAATGTCGGCTGTCCGTCAGACCGCGTCCAGTCGGGCACGTTCGGTGCCTGCCTGATGAAAGTGCCGGACCTCGTCGCCGGCTGCATCGCGGCGATGAAAGCGGCGGTGAAGATCCCCGTGACCGTTAAATGCCGTATCGGCGTCGACGAGCAGGATCCGGAGCCGGCCCTGGATGCGCTGGCGGATGGGGTTTTCGATGCCGGCGCCGACGCGTTGTGGGTGCATGCACGCAAGGCGTGGCTGGAAGGGCTGAGTCCCAAGGAAAACCGAGACATCCCGCCGCTCGATTACAGCAGAGTCTATCGACTGAAGGCAAAAAAGAATAACAAATTCATAGGTCTAAATGGTGGAATTCAGTCGATTGAAGAGGCGCAGAAGCATCTCGGTCATGTCGATGGCGCGATGCTTGGCCGCGCCGCCTACCACACGCCCGGCATTCTGGCCGGCGTCGATGCCGCTTTCTACGGCGTCCAGTCCGAGCCGTTCGATTTCGCCGCGCTGATCGATGCGATGGCGGACTATGCGGCACGCCATATCGAGCAGGGTGGGCGGCTTGGCCATGTCACCCGCCATATGGTCGGACTGTTCCATGGCCTGCCCGGTGCGCGCCGCTACCGGCAGATCCTGTCCACGGACGCGACAAAACCCGGGGCCGGCCCGGACGTGCTGAAGACGGCTTACGCGGCCGTCGAGTTCGGTGGCGCAGCAGCCGAAGCGGCTTGAGCTTCGGGGATCAATCCCTGAGGATCATGCGGTCGCCGCGCACGTCAAAACCCGACAATGAACCGATGAAGTTCATGCCGAGCAGGCTCTGGCTGAGCATGCCGGGTGCGGCGATCATCACCGACATATCCCTGCGCATGATGCCGCCGATCGCAATCTGATCGGTTTTCACGGCCGCGGCGCGTGCCATGCCGTTGGCGGTCGAAACCGGTATGGTGTAGTTGAGCGCCGCTGGATTGAATCCGGCGGCCTGCGCATCCTGCGACGTCAGCACGGTGCTGGTTGCGCCGGTATCCACCACGGCCCGGACCGGGTTCCCATTGATCAGGATGCGCGCTTCGAAATGGCCGTTGTCCGCCTTGTCGAGCGTCACCGTGGCGTGGCCGTCCTCGACGCCAAGCGCAAGCGGGCTGCCGGGAACAAGGCCCGCGGTCACCCGGCTGGCGACATCCTGCAACTCATAGCGATACTGGTAGCCGGCGATCAGCGCGAGTGCGATCGCCGCCCAGGCGCCGAGATTGCGGGCCATGGCGCCCAGGGGTCGGCCCGAGCGAAGCAGGCCGGCGCCGATAAGGGCGCCAAAGGCACCGAGCCAGATCAGCCGGCTGAAATCGTTGTTCTCGACGCCGAGCGTGCTGCCGGCGGAATCATTGAGCATGAGCAGGACTGCTCCCACCCCGATCGCGGCCATCAAAATCCAGAACAACCGGCTCATCCGCACCTCACGATAGCGCGTCGCGTTCGCGCGCCATACGGGTGCGGCGAGTTTCCCGGCGCGGCCGGCGTTCGACCGTCTCCAGCCGGGCCGGCAATTGCGCCATGACGCTGCGGCGCGTTTCCGTCGTCATCCCGATCCAGGCGCCGATTTCCTCGCGCGTGCGACCGCAACCGAAACAGAAGCCGGTTTTCATGTCGATCGAACAGACCAGGATGCACGGGGATTCGATGGCCGTCATGACTTTCTCTTGGGCTTCCATCCGGAATCCCTTGTTCCACCTCCACATGGTGCAATGGCAAAGCCAATGCAAGCCCTCGCGATTGCGCCCTTCGGGGCCGGCTTTGCGGCAAATGCAGGCCCATCATCCCGGAGGTTGTGCCAACCCCGCAAGGCGGCTATGCCGCTCACCAACTCCAGGGAATGATCGATAACAAGATGACCAGCGCACTGCCTTTCGACGATTTTCGCAACCTGTTGGCCAACCTGCCGGCGGCCGACACGGCAGCCGAGACCCGCGTGCGCACGCTGTTTGCCAAGGCCGATAAACCAGGCAATTCGCTTGGCCGCATCGAGGACATCGCCGCCTGGTTGGCCGGCTGGAGCGGACGGGCTCCGCCCGCGGTGACAAGACCGCTGATGGCGGTCTTTGCCGGCAATCACGGCGTCACGCGCCATGGCATTTCGCCACGGCCGGTCGCGGCGACCGCCAACGCGGTCGAACTTTGCGCCGCGGGAGGTGCCGCGATCAACCAGATCTGCATTGCCTACGATCTCGGGCTGAAGGTTTTCGATCTTGCCCTGCACATCCCGACCGCCGACATCACCGAAGAGGCCGCGCTGGACGAGCGTGGCTGTGCCGCCACCATGGCCTTCGGCATGGAAGCGATCGCCGGCGGCACTGACCTTTTGTGTCTCGGCGATCTCGGCGTCGGCAACTCGACCGTCGCCGCCGCCCTGTTTGCGGCACTGTTCGGGGGCAGGGGCGCCGATTGGGTCGGCCCGGGGTCGGGCGCCGATGCGGCGATGCAGGCACGCAAAGCCGACGTGGTCGATGCGGCGCTGGCTTTTCATGGCGGCCATCTCGGCGACCCGCTCGAGGCGCTGCGCCGGGTCGGTGGCCGTGAATTCGCGGCGATCGCCGGCGCCATCCTTGCCGCGCGGATGCAGAAGATCCCGGTGCTGCTCGACGGATTGGCGGCGACGGCAGCCGCAGCGGTACTGCATGGCGTCAATCCCACAGCGCTCGAGCATTGCCTTCTGGCCAGCCTGTCGCCGGAACCCGCGCATGCACGCGCCGCCCAACGGCTAGGGCTGCGCCCGTTGCTTGATTTGGGTATCAGCCATGGCGAAGGGGCAGGGGCCGCCCTTGCTGCGGGGCTGGTCAAGGCCGCCGCGCTGACCAGTTCGGGCATGGCAGCTGCGGTACGTGGCTAGAGTCTTGCCGGATTACCGTCGTCGAGCCGCCACCGCCGCAGTCGGCAGTGCCGGCAGTTCCTCCATCACCCGGCTGAGCGGGAAGATCGCGATCGCCTCGGTCCCTTCGCGCAGCTTGGAATGAAGTTCGAACTCGCCGCCATGCATGGCGAGCAGCCCTTGCACGATCGGCAGGCCAAGCCCGGTGCCTTGCTCGGCGCTCTTGATGGCAATGGAGCCCTGGCCGAAGGCGGAAAGCACGATCGGGATCTCTTCTTCCGGTATGCCCGGTCCGTTGTCCTTGATTGAAATGTATTGTCCGCCGCCCGCCGTCCAACCAACGCGGACACGGATTTCACCGCCGGTAGCGGTGAATTTTATCGCATTCGACAGAAGGTTGAGCGTGATCTGTCGCACCGCACGCTCATCAGCGAAAAGGCGCGGCAGTTCGTGCTCGAAATCCTGGACGACCCGGATATCCTTGTTGCGCGCCCTCAACTCCATCATGTGACAGCAGTCCTCAACGATACCAAGCAGCATCACCGGTTCTTCGTTGAGCTGGTACCGGCCGGCCTCGATGCGCGACAGGTCGAGGATCTCGTTGATCAGATCGAGCAGATGCTGACCGGATTCGTGCACGTCATGGGCGTAGTCGCGATAGGTGGGATTGCTCATCGGTCCCAGCACCTCGTTCGACATCACCTCGGAAAAACCGAGAATGGCGTTGAGCGGCGTGCGCAATTCGTGGCTCATCGAAGCGAGGAACCGCGATTTTGCCAGATTGGCGTCCTCGGCCCGCCGCCGCGCCTCGTCCGACATCGATTTCGCCGTCTCCAGCTCAGCGATCAGCGCATCCTTTTCGGAGCGGAACGACAACATCATCAGGGACGAGTGGTTGAGATGACGGGCCACATAGGCGAAGAACGGCAGCGAAACGACCAGCAGCGCGGCCATGATCGCCTCGACCGGCATCCATAGCTTGGCGCCGGCATAAGCGTAGAGCGCCACGGGAACGGCAAAGGTCGCCAACAGCGCCCCGCGCAGAGACGAGGTCATCACCGCGGTCGCCGCCATGGCGAACAACAGCACCACGGCCTTGACGATGTGGAACGGATCGACCTCGCAGACGCTGCAGCCAAGCCACACGAACCATGCCCAGCCGAGACCGCACAGGAAATGGCCGATCAGGAATTCCCGTCCTGCTTGCGAAGGGTTGAGCTCCGAAGCTTCGGTGCGCTCGATGCGCCGCGCCATGAAGGCAACGATAGTGTAGCAGGTCAGGGTGAACAGCGCCCAGAGCCCGATCTCGTTGCCGATTCCGGCCAGCCGGCCGGCCGCCGCGATCGCCAGAACAAGAAGCGGGATGGCGATGGCGCCGCTGGTTATCGCGCGGGCATGGAG
>NZ_RZTC01000066.1:17280-34300 GCF_004023165.1 Mesorhizobium sp. M7A.F.Ca.MR.176.00.0.0
TTCACGATCGAAATCGGGATTGCCGGCCTGCTGCGCAAGACGGTCACGCGTCTTGCGCACCGCGCGCGCCACATCGCTGTTGCGATGAGGTTTCCTGCGGTCCACAATGAACTTGTCCGCTGTGTTCGAGCGTTGCAAGGGCATCAAAACTTCAATTTATGCGAGCAGCGGTTTCCAAGTGTTAAGCTACGTTCGAATGATTAACCAACCGTTTGCCATATGAGCCGCTCATGGTCGCCAAGACCGCGCCGGAGATACGTTGCGCGCCCCAGAAGCCTGTGGCGCCGGCTGGTGGATTACGGGCTTGCCGTCATCATCCTCGGACTGCTGATCCTGCTGGCGGCCCGCCTCGACCGGGTGGAGACACGCAAGACACAGGGCCTGGCAATCATCAACGACGGCGATTCGATCACGCTAGGCACTGAGCGTATCCGCATGCGCGGCATCGATGCTCCGGAATATACGCAGACCTGCCGCAAGAACGGTACTGACTATTCCTGCGGCACGCTTGCGCGCCAGTCGCTGGTTCGCCTGATCGCCGGCAAGCCCGTCTCCTGTACCGGCTGGCAGCGTGATCGTTATGGCCGGCTGCTCGGCGACTGCACCGCCGGCGGCAAGGATCTCAACCGCGCGCAGGTCGAGGCGGGCTGGGCGGTTGCCTATGGCGACTTCGAGAGCGAGGAGGCCGTCGCCCGGGCGGGAAAGGCCGGCATCTGGGCGGGAACGTTCGATCAGCCGCAGGATTGGCGAGACAGCCATCACGGCGAAGTCGTCGAGAAGAAGCACGGCACACTGGTGTCGATCGGCGATGCCGTGCGCGAGATTTTTCGCTTCTGGTGATGCGCGTCCTGAAAGCCGAACCGAGAACGAACAGGAGGATGGAATGAAACTCTTCGACGGTGGCCGGGCGCCCAACCCAAGGCGGGTCCGCGTTTTCCTGGCCGAGAAAGGCATCGAAGTTCCACAGGTGCCCATCGACATGGGGGCGCTGGAACACAGGCAACAGGCGGTCAGCTCGCGCAATCCCTTGCAGCGCCTGCCGGTGCTGGAACTCGACGACGGCACCGTCATCACGGAATCCGTCGCCATCTGCCGTTATTTCGAGGAACTGCATCCCGAACCGGCCCTGTTCGGGCGTGGCGCACTCGGCAGGGCGCAGGTCGAGATGTGGCAGAGGCGGATGGAATTCAATTTGCTCAGCTGCGTCACGCAGGCCTTCCGGCACACCCATCCGGCCATGAAGGAATGGGAAATCCCGCAGGTCTCGGAATGGGGCGAGGCCAACAAGCCGAAGGCCGTGGCGTTCCTTAGGCTGCTGGATGGAGAACTGGGCAGCCGGGAGTTCATCGCCGGTGACAGCTATTCGATCGCCGACATCACCGGCCTGATCGCTGTGGACTTCATGAAGCCGGCACGCATCAAGGTGCCGGATGATTGCGCGAATGTGTTGCGCTGGCATCAGGCCGTCTCCAGCCGGCCGAGCGCATCAGCCTGAGAATGACTGCCGAACTCGAAAACCTCGTCGCCAAGGTCCGCGCCTGTCGCATCTGCGTGGAAAATCCGGCCGGTAAGCCGTTGCCGCATGAGCCGCGACCTGTGCTGCGCCCATCGTCCAGCGCCCGTATCCTGATCGCCAGCCAGGCGCCGGGGACCAAGGTGCATCTGTCGGGCATGCCGTTCACCGACGCCTCCGGCGATCGCTTGCGCAGTTGGCTTGGCGTGACGAGCGACGAATTCTACGACATCGAAAAATTCGCCATCGTGCCGATGGGTTTCTGCTTTCCCGGCCAGGATGCCAAGGGGGGAGACCTGCCGCCGAGGCGCGAATGCGCGCCGGCCTGGCGCGCGCCATTGATGGCCTCGATGCCACGGATCGATCTCGTGCTGACGATCGGCATCTATGCGCAGTCCTGGCACATGGGTGCGGCGCGCCGGCCCTCACTGACGGAAACGGTCATGGACTGGCGCTCCATCTGGGAGAATTCCGTCGGTCCCAAAGTGCTGCCGCTGCCGCATCCCTCGTGGCGCAACACCGGCTGGCTGAAGAAGAATCCATGGTTTGAAATGGATTTGCTGCCTTTTCTGCGTTCGGAAATCCGCTATCGCCTCAGATGATCTTTCAGCAAGAAATCACTCGCTTTTCCGTCAATTGGCAGAATTTCTTTCTTGTGAAAGGTCGAAATAAGGGGGAGTATAGCCAATCTATTCCCCTGGGGAGCAAAATATGGATCGCCTCGATAGAAAAATCCTCCGCCTCTTGCAGGAGGACGCGACACTCGCGGTCGCCGACGTCGCCAAGAAAGTCGGGCTGTCGACGACGCCTTGCTGGAGGCGCATCCAGAAGCTCGAGGAGGAGGGCGTCATCAAGCGGCGCGTTGCCATTCTCGACCATGAAAAGGTCAATGTGCGCGTCACCGTCTTCGTGTCGATCCGCACCAATTCGCATAGCCATGAATGGCTGCGGCGTTTCTCGGAAGTCATCCAGGAGTTTCCCGAGGTGGTCGAGTTCTACCGCATGAGCGGCGACGTCGACTATCTCCTGCGCGTCGTGGTGCCCGACATCGCGGCCTATGACGCCTTCTACAAGCGGCTGATCGCCAAGATCGAAATCCGTGACGTTTCATCATCCTTCGCCATGGAGCAGATCAAGTACACGACCGAAATCCCGCTCGACTACATGGTGCTGGACAAGGAATCGGGTGCCAACGCCGCCTGAACTGCAGCAGGTTGTCCTGCTTAGTTCTTCTTTTTGTTGAGGAAACTCCAGGGAGAATTGACCGGCAGGGTGACGGTGTCCGGCACGCTGCCGACAGCGACCACATCTGCCTTGCGGACGCTGTAGCCAGACTGGATGACGCTGACGCCGTCGAGGATGAACAGCTGGCTCTTCTCCATGTCCGGCTTCAGCGCGCCGGTGACCGCGACAGGCTGATACGCCTCGGACATTTTGTAGGGACGGGCCGGCGTGACCAAGACAATCTGGTTGGGCGGGGGCGTCGGCATGTGGCTGCACGCACCCGTCCAGGGCACCAGCAGGAACTGATAGACGAGATCGCCATCGCGATCGACCGGCAATGCGTAGCCGGCTAGCTGAATGCTTTTGTCCTGCAGGTTGAGGGACAGCGTCTCGCCATGGTCGGGCAATTTTTCCGCGATCATCGGCAGCCCGACGTTTTCGGCGGCGGATTGCGTAGCCGGACGCAGATCCTTCCAGAATATGTGCGCGGTCTCGGCCGAGGCATCGGTGGCCGCGGACACAAACAAAGAGGCAGCGAGCGCCAGGGTTGACTTTAGAGGATTGCTCATTGGCCGCTTCCTTTGAATCTGGAGTAAAGACGCCGCTGCCAATGACGTCAACGCTCCCGCCGCATCACATGTCGGCAGCCGCACCATAAGGCGACGAGATCCAGACATGCCGGAAAGCGGAATCCCGCGCCGTCAGCCTTTCCTGGCGGCGATCCGCGCGAGCGTCTTTGCATTGGTCAACTCCCTTAGGGCGTCCTTGCCGATCCAGCGCGCCGTCTTGTCAGCCGACTGCGCCAGCCGTTCGGCGACAGCCAGGGCAGCGCCGTGCATGTCCATCGATCGTTTGCCGATCGACCGAAGCGCCCAGTTCACGGCCTTCTTCACGAAATTGCGGCTGTCGTTCGCATGCGTTTCGAGGATCGGCAGGAAGGAGAGGAAGGTCGCCCCTGGCTCCTTCTTCCGGTGGACGACGGACCAGGCCATCATGGCGAAGGCCGTGCGCCGAACGAACTCCCGCTCATCGGCCGCAAACTCGGCGATCAGTTCTTTCCAGGCGTCCGTATCGACAAAGAGATCGGAGACGCCGTCGACGATGTCCCAGGAGTCGAAACTAGCCGCCCATCGTCTTGCATCTTCAGCAGAAAACCGTTTCGGGTCAGCCGTGACGGAGGCGATGAACTGCGCCTCCATGATGCCGGTGTCCCATAGCTCGAAGGCGCGCTCGTGGTTGCGTTTGATCTTCCTGGCGATCTGCCGCTGCATGCCGTGCGTGATACCAAGTGCACGGTCGATCTTGATGCCGTAGCGCAACATGCCGAGGCGGTTCTCCTCCGATCCGATAGCGCGCAGATGGGCGACGATTTCCGCGACACTTGACTGAGGCGAAAGCTCTGCCACCGCAGAAACCTATTTCTCGAGACGGGCGAGCAGCGAGGACGTGTCCCAGCGCTTGCCACCCATCGCCTGCACATCCTTGTAGAACTGGTCGACGAGTGCGGTGACCGGCAGTCTGGCGCCATTGCGATCGGCCTCGGCCAGGCAGATGCCGAGATCCTTGCGCATCCAGTCGACGGCGAAGCCGAAATCATATTTGCCGGCGTTCATCGTCTTGTGGCGGTTCTCCATCTGCCAGGAGCCCGCGGCGCCCTTGGAAATCACCTCGATCACCTTCTCGATGTCGAGCCCGGCCTTCTTGCCAAAATGGATGCCTTCGGCCAGGCCCTGGACGAGACCGGCGATGGTGATCTGGTTGATCATCTTGGTGAGCTGGCCGGCACCGGCCGACCCCATCAAGCCGACCATGCGGGCAAAAGCGTCGATGACAGGCTTCGCTCTGTCGAAAGCGTCCTGCTCGCCGCCGACCATGACGGTCAGCACGCCGTTCTCGGCGCCGGCCTGGCCGCCCGAGACCGGCGCGTCGAGAAACGAAAAACCACCGACTTGCGCCGCCGCCGCCAGCTCGCGAGCGACCTCGGCCGAGGCCGTGGTGTTGTCGATGAAGACCGAACCCTTCTTCATCGATTTGAAGGCGCCTTCCGGACCGGTCGTCACCGAACGCAAATCGTCGTCATTGCCGACACAGGAGAAGACAAAATCCTTGCCTTCGGCGGCCTGTGCTGGCGTCGCCGCAAGGCTACCGCCATGCCGGCCAACCCATTGCTCGGCCTTGGCCTTGGTGCGGTTGTAGACGGTGACGTCATGGCCGCCCTTGTTCTTCAAGTGCCCGGCCATCGGATAGCCCATCACGCCAAGACCGAGAAATGCAACAGATGCCATGAGCTTGCCCTTCAGAAACGGAATTTGCTGCGAGACGTCTAGGCTCTGCGCGCAATTCGTCAAGATGCGCAGGGCAGGATCGACTGGTGCAGCTGAATTTGAAAATAGTCAGCGTTTCAGGTGAACGGTGATCCGGCGCTCGATCCATTCGACTCCATGACGCAATATCTCGACCATCACCAGATAGACGAGCGCGACCCAGATATAGGCCTGGATGTCGAACGAGTTGGCGAAGGCGAGCTTGGCATTGCCCATCAGATCATAGACCGTGATGATGGCGACGATGGCGGAAGCCTTGACCATCAGGATCAGTTCGTTGCCATAGGGCCGCAAGGCGACGATCAAGGCTTGCGGCAGGATGATCTTGCGCAAGGTTTGCAGTTTGTGCAGGCCAAGCGATGCCGCCCCTTCCCATTGCCCTCTTGGCACGCTCTCGATGGCGCCGCGCAGAATCTCGGCCTGATAGGCGGCGGTGTTGAGCGCAAAGGCAAAGACGCCGCAATTGAATGCGTCCTTGAAAAAGTCCCAGAGGCCGATCGACTGGAGCTCGACCCTGAACGAGCCCAATCCGTAATAGACGAGATAAGTCTGCACCAGCCGCGGCGTGCCGCGGAAGAAATAGACGTAGCAATAGGCGAGGCCGGACAGGATCCGGTTCTTGGACATGCGCCCATAAGCGACGGGCACCGACAGAATCGCGCCGAGCACCATCGATATAGAAACCAGCGCGAGCGTAACCCCAAGCCCGCTCAAATAGGCGGGCGCATATTTGGCGAAGAAAGCGGGATTCCAGGCAAGGAAGAGATAGCTGACGATGCCAATGCCGAACAAAATCCATAGGCAGACCAGCGCGTAACCGGCGATACGCCTGCGCGGCCAGCCGCGCGCCCGTGGCGGCGGACGTTCGACCATTGTGGCCGTGGCGCTCATCGCTGCGCCTCCTGCCGGCCAAGCGAGCGCAGAATAGCGCTGGTGGCGAAGGACGACAGGACGGCCAGGCCAAGAAACACCAGCGAGGCGACACCGAAGAACAGGAAAGCATGCTTGGTGACGCGGGCGGCAATGCTAGCGTTACGCAGCGTCTCGGCCAGGCCGACGACCGACACCAGCGATGTGTCCTTGAGCAGGCTGAGCCAGCAGTTCTCCAGGCCGGGGAACGCGATGCGCAGCAGCTGCGGCACGATCACCTTGCGCATGGTCAGCCAGTTCGAAAGACCAATGGCATAGCCGCCTTCATACTGGCCTTTGGGAATGGCGCGGAAGGCGGAAAGAAAAACCTCGCTGGCATAGGACGAGAAGATCAGCGCAAGCACGATCATGCCGGCGACGAAGCTGTTGACGTCGATGGTGGTGTCCGGCCGGAAATACCTGACGAGATGCTGCAGCAGGATCGGCATGCCGAAGAAGAACAGGAAAAGCGTCACCAGTTCCGGCAGGCCGCGAAAGACCGTGGTGTAGATGTTGGCGGCAAGGCGCAGCGAGGGTTCTTCGGACTGCTTGGCGAGGGCGATGAAAAAGCCGATCGTCAATCCGATGGGCAGCGTGGCAAGCGCAAGCGCAATGGTGATCAGTGCGCCATAGGCAATATCGTCAAGCCAGCCTTCGGGTCCCCAACTGAGAAGTGTCCATATGCTCTGGGCTGGCATCGACCGGTCTTATCTCCACGGCATTCCTGAGATGAATAGAAAGACGGCGGGGAAATTCCCGCCGTCTTGACCTTTATCAGGACTCGGCGCCGTAGACGTCGAACTTGAAGTACTTGTCGTTGATTTCCTTGTATTTTCCATTGGCGCGGATGGCGTCGATGGCCGAATTGAGCTTGTTGACCAGGTCGGTCTCGCCCTTGCGCACGGCAATGCCGGCGCCCGGCCCGAATATCTCGACCGGCTGCGGCGACGGCTGGCCAAGGATCTTGCAGCAGGCGCCATCAGGCGAATCCAGAAACTGCTGCAGCACGACGATATCGTCCTGGATGGCGTCGAGACGCCCATTGGCAAGATCGGCCTGCTCCTCGGGGCTGCTCGGATAACCCTTGACGGTGCTGTCGGTGTAGGTCTTCGAGGCATAGTTGAAATGCGTGGTGGTGGTGGCGACGCCGATGGTCTTGCCGGCGAGATCTTCCTTGGTCACGCCTTTCAGCGTCGAGTCTTTCGGCACCGCGAGCGCCGACGGCGTGTTGTAGTATTTGTTCGAGAAGTCGACCTTTTCCTTGCGCTCGGGCGTGATCGACATCGAGGCGACGATGGCATCGAACTTGCCGGCCTGGAGGGCTGGAATGATGCCGTCCCAATCCTGGGCGACGAAGGTGCACTTGACCTTCATCTCGTCACAAAGCGCCTTGGCGATGTCGATGTCGAAGCCAACGAGCTGTCCGTCGGCGGTCAAATTGTTAAATGGCGGGTAGGCGCCTTCGGTGCCGATCCTCAGGGTCTTTTCCTGGGCCTGGGCGACGCCGAGCGTCAGCAGCGCGGCCGATGCGGCAAGCGCGATACGCAGTGAAATACGCATGATGGTCCTCTCTTTATGGTCCCGGCCGTCGTTCCGAACGGCTCTGTGGGGCGGTGCTTTTGACCGCCCGCTGGCGCGATACTCCCACTCTTTCCAAGAAAAAAGCAACTGCAAAACCGTAAAAATGGGCAAGGCTATTCTGCCGTTGCGTCAGCGCTCAAGCAACGAGCCCGGTGGTGCGCTCGATGAAGTCGGCTATCGATTTTGCATCGTCGAGATCGAATACCGGCAGCTGCTCGCCTTCAATCGCAAAATCGGCTGCGACAGCGACGATGTTGGGATCCTCCGCCGAAAGCGGCGTGCGGTCCTTCGCATCCAGCCGGCGGGTTTCGATCTTGTCGTGGGCTTCGCGCTTGTAGCCCTCGACCAGCACCAGGTCGCAAGGGGCAAGCCGCGACAGGACAGTCTCCAATGTCGGCTCATCCTCGCCGCGCAGCTCGTGCATCAGTGCCCAGCGAACGCCGGAGACGATCGCGACTTCGGTGGCGCCGGCCTGCCGGTGGCGAAAACTGTCGGCACCCGGTTTGTCGATGTCGAAATCATGATGGGCGTGTTTCACCGTCGACACCTTCCAGCCGCGCCGGACAAGTTCGGTGACCAGCCTTTCGGTCAAAGTCGTCTTGCCGGAATTCTTCCAGCCGGTGATGCCGAAGACGCGTCTGTTCATGGCTTGATGCTCTGCAACAGACGCTCGGCAAACACAAGATCGTCCGGTTCGTTGATGTTGAAGAAAGGGTCGATCCCCGCCGATTGCAGAACCGGGAATTCCACCTCGACAAAACCGTGCCGGTCGATGAAAGCCGAAACCCGCCTGATATCCTCGTCGACCAGAAAGTGCCGCAAGGCATCGCGGCAGCCGAGCGGCCAGAGCGCGAAGGTCGGGTGCCGCTTGCCGGCCGAGCAGGCTACGGCAATCGAACTGGGACTTCGATCGGCGGCCGCTGCCAGGCGCTCGACAAGGTTCAACGGCAGGAAAGGCGTGTCGCCGGCAGCACTGACGATCGCTTTGCAAGACGTATTGGCCGCGGCCCATTCGAGGCCGGTCAGGATTCCGGCGAGCGGCCCGGCAAAGCCGGGCACGCTGTCGGCAAGCACCGGCAGTCCAAAGCGCAGGAATCGCGCAGGGGCGCCATTGGCGCTGAGCGCCAGCGATTCTATTTGCGGGGTGAAGCGCGACACGACCTGGTCAAGCAGGCAGCCATCGCCAAGCGGCAACAGGCTCTTGTCGCCACCGCCCATCCGTCTCGACTGGCCACCGGCCAGGATGATCCCCGCAATGTCTCGCTTCATGCCACGAAGCCTGTACGCCAGCCGTCGGAAATCACAAGAACCTTCAATGATCTGGCTAGATTCCGTCAGGCACCATTGTCGGCCCCGTGCTTTCGGCGACGATCTTTCGCCGGCCGACCACACGCTCGCGGTAGAGCGCATAAAGGCCGGAGCCGATGATGATGGTGGCGCCGACGATCATCGGCGGATCGGGGATATCGGCAAAGATGAAAAGGCCAAGCAGGATTGACCAGATCAGGGCGGTATAGCGGAACGGCGCGATGAAGGAGATGTCGCCCGCCCGCATCGCCATGATGATGAACTGGTAGCCGATCACCACCAGCACCGCGGCCAGAGCCAGCAGGGCTGTGCTGTCCCCCGTCATCGGCGTCCAGCCGCCCATTGCCGGCAACAGCGCCGCACCGACGATTGTCATGGCAAGCGCGGTCGCCGTCGACACCAGCAATGTCGGAATGGCCTTGGGAATCTGCTTGGTGGCGAGATCGCGCACCGCACAACAGGCGACGCTGGCCAGCGCCGCCAGCGAGTAGATGCTGAACCCTTCAAAGCCGGGCCGCACGATAATCAGCACACCGGCAAATCCGATGGCGATGGCCAGCCAGCGCCGCCAGCCGACAGCCTCGCTAAAGACGAGTGCGGCCCCCATCGTCACCGCCAGTGGCAGCGCCTGCAGCACCGCCGAAACATCGGCGATCGGCAAATGGGCGAGGGCGACGAGGAAACTCACCGTTGCGCCGGCCTCGCTGATCACGCGCAAGGCGACCAGAGGCTGCAGCATCGAGCCCGGGCGGGCGAGAGCGCCGCGCTGCCAGGCGAGCAAGCCGACGAAAAGCGAAGCGAAAGCCCCACGGATCAACATGACCTGCGCCATGTTCATCGATTGTGACGAGTATTTGGTGATGGCATCGTTGAGGCAGAAGCCGGCCATCGCCACCATCATGAACAACGCGCCGCGAATATTTGGTGACAGGGGCAAGACGGCTACCGGTTCTGCTAATGCATGTCGCCCAAAAGTGACCTCGGTTTTGGGGAAACGACACGCATAAGAAACAAAGACCTAAAGCGCGTCGCCTGAATCCGTTCAAACGCGACGCGCTTTAGGCAGCAAGCCTGTAACAGCCGGGCGTGAAACAGCAACAGCAAAGGGCTGGGCCACAGCCTTGTTTGTGGCTCAGAAGATCACCTGCAATGGCGGCAGAACTTACTTCTTCGGCGTCAGCACCTCGGTGCCATTGCCTTCCTTGCCGGCGATGGTCCACAGACCATGCAACGAGCCGTCGTCCGTCATCTTGTAGACGACGAGGCCGATATCCTTGCCCATGACATAGCCGGCCGAGAAGGCATCATCGTTGCGCATGCAGATGCCGTCGGAAGATGAGCCACCGGTTTCCCAATGGATCGCGCAGGTCGTCCCGCTGGTCAGCGTGATGGTTGCCTCGCCGCCATAGGCAGAGCCGTCGAAGTTGGTGCCGGCGACCGCATAAGTGCCGCCGATCGACTGTGCCGCAGCGGGCACGGCCGCGAGACCAAGCAAGGCTAGAGAAAGAACGAGTTTGCGCATGGTGTATTCCCCCTGTGAGCGAAGATCCGCTTCCAGGGAAGGCTAGGCTGGAACAAGCTAGCCGTAAATCCGGCTGCGGTTCGCGAACAAGACTTTTTCTGGGGTGTGGTCCGAAACTTTCATGGCCCTTGAGACTGCCGGCAATGGCGCCGACCAGCGGGTCGTATTTCGACTTCAGGGCCGGAGGGTAGTCGACCCAGACCGTGCGGATGATACCGTCTCTCCCAAACAGACGTCGCTCGTAAAACATCTTTCCATCCTTAACGCCCGACAGCACCGCCCAATCGCTGCCGGCCTTGCCATAGGTCACCTTGTAGCCGGCTTCATCGCTGGCCTTCTCGGCCGCCACAAAGCCCTTCGGCGTATCGTTGTCTATGTTGAGGATGCCGGAGCAGATCAGGCTGGCGCCATCGGCGCTCAGCCATTGCTGTCCGTCGCCATTATCGGGCTCCGGCTGGCGATCGGTGAAGATCTCGTCGGGAAAGGTGCAGACGGTGCCGAAGCGCTCGTTCACATAAGTGAACGGCGCGGCGACCGCACTGCTTGCTGCCATTGTCGCAATCGCCAGGAATGAAGAGTGCAGCCGCATGCTCGCCTCGAGTCATGATCCGAAGCGATCTTGCATGAATTTCACGAAAAGATCAGCCGCCGGTGACGCTCATATGGCGTGACACCGATGGGCGGCTGGTGCGGCGGTCGATGATGAAGTCGTGGCCCTTGGGCTTGCGGCCGATGGCTTCGTCTATTGCATCGGCGACCAGCTCGTTGCCTTCGGAGGCGCGCAAGGGCGCGCGCAGGTCGGCGGCATCTTCCTGGCCCAGGCACATATAGAGGGTGCCGGTGCAGGTCAGCCGGACGCGGTTGCAGCTTTCGCAGAAATTATGCGTCATCGGCGTGATGAAGCCGAGCCGTCCGCCAGTCTCTGCGACCTGGACATAGCGGGCCGGGCCGCCGGTCTTGAAGGGAATGTCGGTCAGCGTGAACTGGCGTTCCAGCGACGCGCGCAGCAGCGACAGCGGCAGATACTGGTCGGTGCGGTCGGCATCGATCTCGCCCATCGGCATGGTTTCGATGACCGTCAGGTCCATGCCGCGGCCATGCGCCCAGCGCATCATCTCGGGCAGCTCGGCGTCGTTGAAATCCTTCAATGCCACCGCGTTGAGCTTGACCTTCAGCCCCGCCGCCTGCGCGGCATCGATGCCTTGCATGACCTTGTCGAGATGGCCCCAGCGGGTGATATTGTGGAACTTGTCGGCATCGAGCGTATCGAGCGACACGTTGATGCGCTTGACGCCGCAATCGGCGAGTTCGGCGGCAAAACGCGACAGCTGCGAGCCGTTGGTGGTCAGCGTCAGCTCTTCCAGCGCGCCGCTGGCGAGATGCCGCGAGAGCTGGCGCACCAGATGCATGATGTTCTTGCGCACCAGCGGCTCACCGCCGGTCAGGCGCAATCGCCTGACGCCCTTTTCGATGAAAACCGTGCACAGCCGGTCGAGCTCTTCCAGCGACAGCAGGTCCTTCTTCGGCAGGAAGGCCATGTCCTCGGCCATGCAATAGGTGCAGCGGAAATCGCAGCGGTCGGTGACCGACACGCGGAGATAGCTGATCGTGCGGCCGAAAGGATCAATCATGTCCATGCTTCAAGCGCTTCCTGTGGCCGTGAACGGCTTCGTTATATACCGCTATGTGATACGATCCGGCCTGCCATTCAAGATAGCGCCTCTCGATCTTTGGTAACATCTCTCAGCCGACATCGCATGTCGGTCGGTCTCATCAGGCCTTTTCCCGTTTGGCGAAGCGGCGTAGGGAAGGGCGGATGAGACGGGATCGAACAGCATGACCGCACCGAAAGAGCTCAGGGTCTCCAAGGACCGCAAACTTCTGTCCGTCACCTTTCCCGACCACCATCCATTCGAATTACCGGCGGAACTGCTGCGCGTCGCCTCGCCATCGGCCGAAGTGCAAGGCCATTCGCCGGATCAGCGGGTGACGGTCCCCGGCAAGCGCAATGTGGCAATCCTCAAGATCGAGCCAGTCGGCAACTACGCCGTGCGCATCACCTTCGACGATTTCCACGACACCGGCATCTTCACCTGGAATTACCTGCATGCGCTCGGCCACGAGAAGGATGCGCGCTGGGAAGCCTATCTCGCGGAGCTTGCGGAAAAGGGCCTGAGCCGGGACCGCTAAAATTGATTCCCCTCGCTGTCGTCAAAACGTCATCGAGATGGCGTAGCGCCGGCAAAGGTTCGGAGGCGAAAACATGTCCGTCATCACCACGGTCGAGCAGCTCGAGGCGCTCTATGGGGTTCCAGGCGAGGCCTCGCTGGTCAAGGAACTCGACCAAATCATTCCCGAATATGCCGCCTTTATCGAAGCCTCGCCCTTTGTCGCGCTGGCGACCAGCGGGCCGGAGGGGCTTGATTGCTCGCCGCGCGGCGATCTCGCCGGCTTTGTGCGCATCCATGATCCGAAAACCCTGATGATGCCGGACCGTCGCGGCAACAACCGCGCCGATTCGCTGAAAAACATTATCCGCGACCCACGTGTTGGGCTGCTGTTCCTGGTACCTGGTTCGGGCACGACGCTGCGCATCAATGGCCGCGCTCATGTTACAACGGATACAGCGCTGTGCGCGTCATTCACGGTGGAAGGCAAGGCGGCTCGATCGGTGACCGTCATCGATATCGACTCGGTCTATTTCCAATGCGCCCGGGCCATCGTCCGCTCCGAGCTCTGGAACGCAGCAAGGCACGTCGACCCGAAGTCGCTGCCGACGCCCGGACAGATCCTGGAAATCACCAGCCGCAGGAACATCGACGGCGAGACCTACGACAAGGAATGGCCGGAACGGGCGAAGAAGACGATGTGGTAGGTCCGGGCTGAAAGGCCGTCACGCCTCTTTCAGCACATCATAGATCTTGCGCATCTGCTCGCCGATCATGTCGCATTGCTCCGGCGTCGACTGGCTCATCGCCTTCTCGATCAGCGCCATATGCACTTTCAGCGCCTGCATCAACAGCGCCTCGCCAGCCTCGGTGAGGGCAAGCCGCAGGATGCGCTTGTCCTTCTCGTCGCCTTCGCGGAGCAGCAGGCCACGCGCTTCCAGCTGCGGCAAAAGCATGGTGATGTTGGAACGGCCGACGAGCAGCTTGCGGGCAAGATCGTGCTGCGACATGCCGGGGTGGCGATAGAGGTTCATCAGCACGTCGAGCTGCGCCGGTTTCAAATCGAGCGGCGCAAGCTTTACCGCCAGCGTGCGCTCCAGCAAATGACAGGCGCGCGCCACCGCGACCCAGTTGCGGAAACGCGGGTTATCCCAAGGCAGCTCTTGTTTATTGTTCATCTTTGAACTATTATGTTCATGCTTGAACGTATGGATGGATTTTCACTATGGCATCATTCGGGCTGAAGGTCATCCGGGGCGTGTTCGGTGCGGCAGAGCGTGTCGCGCCGCGGCTTAGCGGACGCGCGGCGTTCGAATTGTTCTGCCGCACCCCGAATGTCAAGGCGCTCAGCGATGGCGAGCGCCGTGCTGTCGACCGTGCGGCCGGGTTCATGACCGAGGCGCGTCATCACCGGCTGAAGACCGCGACCGGCTGCGTCATGGTGCACGAGTTCCGCCCGGAGCCGGGCAGGGCGGCCGCCGGCACGGTGCTCGTCGTCCATGGCTGGCGCTCGCGCACCGAATATATGCGCGCCTTGATAGAAGGTTATCGCGCCGCCGGCCACCGGGTCGTTTCGCTTGACCTGCCCGGCCACGGCCAGTCGCAGGGCCGGCGCCTGAACATGGTCAATGCGGTGGATGCGGTGCGGGTTGCCGGCGAATGGTTCGGCCCCTTCGTGGCGGCGGTCGGCCATTCCTTCGGCGGCGCCGTCGCCGCCAACGCCATCGCCGGTTCGGTCAAGAACATCCCGCCACTGGCGGCCGGACGCCTGGTGCTGATCGCGGCGCCAAGTTCCCTGCCGGCGATCTTTGCCGACTTCAGCCGCATGCTCAATGTCGGCCCGCGCTCGCAAGCCGCCATGGCGGACCGGGTCGAGCATCTTTCCGGCCGCCCCCTGCACGAATTCACCGGCGACCGTCAGCTCGCCCAGGCGCCGGTGCCGACCCTGGTCATCCATGCGCAGGACGACCGCGAAGTCTCGGCCGATCATGCAAGGCGCTATGCCGGCGCCGGCGGCCATGTGCGGCTCTACTGGGCCGACGGGCTCGGCCACCGCCGCATTCTCGCCGACAAGGGCGTGGTCGAACGCGCGGTTGGCTTCGTGGCGAATCGCGAGCCATTGCTGCTGCACTGAGCGGCGGTCGAGATTATTTCTTCTTCTCGCCGGGTTCGACCGGCAGTCCGGCGGCCTTCCAGGCGGTGTAGCCGCCAAGGATGTGCTTGACCGGCGAAAGCCCCATGTCCTGCGCCGTCTTTGTGGCCAGCGCCGAGCGCCAGCCGCCGGCGCAGAAGAACACGAAGTTCTTGCCCGAGGCGAAGAAGGGCTTGTGGTAAGGGCTTTCGGGGTCGATCCAGAACTCCAGCATGCCGCGCGTGACATGCTTGGCGCCGGGAATCTTGCCGTCGCGTTCCACTTCGCGTGGATCGCGCAGATCGACGAAGATGGTGTCTTCATCGTCGATCAGCCCGGCCGCCTCCTCCGGCGAAACCACCTCGATCACGGCGTTCGCCTCGTCCAGCAGCTCGCGATAACCCTTTTTCACGCTCTCATCCCTCCCGCCTTGCTGGCGGATTTCGAGCACACCAGCCGGCGTTTGTCACGCCGCGCTGCCGCCGGCCAGCGTCCTCCAGGCCGCCATGGCCCCGGCTACCGTCGCCAGCAGGGCATTATGCGAGGCGCCGTCGCGCGCCTGGATCGACATGCCGTGCTGGACCGTGGCGAAGAAGGTCGCGGCGGCGCTCGCATCGAAATCCGTCGGCAATTCGCCTTCGGCAACGCCGCGCTCCAGACGCTTCTGCAGTGCGGTGTGGTTTTCGGCGCGACGACGGCGCAGGTCGTCGCAGATGGCGCCGCGGCTCGAATCCTGATGCAGTGCGCCCAGCGTGATCAGGCAGCCTTGCGGACGATCGCTCTGCGCATAGGCCCTCGCCGTCAGGCTCAGGAATTGTTCGATCGCCTGCCGCGCGGTCGGAGCTTCCTCCAGCGCCAGCCAGATGTCGGCACCCTCGGTGTGCGAGTAAAAATCCGTCGCCTCCAGGAACAGCGCCTCCTTGCTGCCGAAGGCAGCGTAGAGGCTGGGCGAGTTGATGCCCATGGCGGCGGTCAGCTCGCTCATCGATGCGCCTTCGTAACCACGGGCCCAGAACACCTCCATCGCGCGGCGCAGGGCTGCGGTTCGATCGAAAGTGCGGGGGCGGCCTCGTTCCGACATGATGCTCTTTTCTGTGTTGATCGATACATAATTAAGTTGACGCCGACGGGCAAGGCTGACAGGTATTTATGTATCGATCGTTACAAAAGGAGAAATCGATGTCATCCAACCAACTGGGCGGCAAGGCCGCGCTCGTCACCGGCGGCAGTCGCGGCATCGGTGCGGCGATTGCGCGACGGCTCGCGGCCGACGGCGCCAGTGTCGCGCTGACTTATGTGCATGGCGAGGAGCAGGCCCGCTCGGTTGTCGCCGAAATCGAGGCCAAGGGCGGCCGCGCCATCGCGATCAAGGCCGACAACCGCGATGCGGTGGCCATAGACAAGGCCGTCGATGACGCAGTGACCGCCTTCGGCCGGCTCGACATCCTGGTCAACAGCGCCGGCATCTGGCGGGCCGCCCCCATCGACACGCTGTCGCTCGCAGATTTCGACGAGACCATGGAGGTCAATCTCCGGGCTCCATTCATCGCCTCGAAGGCGGCGGCCGTGCATATGGGTGAGGGCGGCAGCATCATCTCGATCGGCAGCAACCTTGCCGAGAGGGCGACCGACGGCAGCCTCACGGCCTATTCGGCCAGCAAGGCGGCGCTGGTCGGCCTGACCAAGGCGCTGGCGCGTGACCTCGGCCCGCGCGGCATCACCGCCAACGTCGTCCATCCCGGTTCGACCGACACCGACATGAACCCGGCCGACGGCCCGCATGCCGAGCATCAGCGCCGGAAAATGGCAACACCGCGTTTCGGCAAGGCCGATGACATTGCCGGTATGGTCGCCTGGCTTGCAGGCCCTGAAGGCCGCTTCGTC
Organism: Mesorhizobium sp. M7A.F.Ca.MR.176.00.0.0; assembly: GCF_004023165.1. NCBI lineage: Bacteria > Pseudomonadati > Pseudomonadota > Alphaproteobacteria > Hyphomicrobiales > Phyllobacteriaceae > Mesorhizobium > Mesorhizobium sp. M7A.F.Ca.MR.176.00.0.0. Next base: position 33,845 of record NZ_RZTC01000066.1, read on the forward strand.
ACCGGCGCTGCCCTGACCATCGATGGCGGCGCCAACGCCTGATCCCGAGAGATTTCCGGCTGGGGCGGAACAACCCTCCGCTCCAGCCGTCACGATCTTGTGAAACCGTTCTGCAACAGGCTTTCCAAAATTTATGAAAGCTTAACGAAATCGGTATGAATCAGTATAGTCGCGCCTTACATCCGCCATGCGGTGAGCGGGACGATCTAGCGTGCGGAACGGGAACCGGTTGCGGCCGGAGCGGGTGATTCATGAAATTCCTCGGAAACAAAGCAACCGTGATGCCGCTGGTGGCGATCGCGGCAACGCTGGCTTTCGGTGTACCCCAGGCAGGCGCGCAGGGGCTGTTCGACATGCTTTTCGGCGGCGGCGTAAAGCATGCGCCGAAAGGCGAGTTTCCGCCCCCGCCACCGAAGCACAAACCAAAGCCGAAGGCTCCGGCCAGCGGTGGCGGTG
>NZ_RZTC01000066.1:34310-37953 GCF_004023165.1 Mesorhizobium sp. M7A.F.Ca.MR.176.00.0.0
TCGGTGGCGGCGCGAGAATCAGCAGCCCATCCTATTACACCTACAAGGCGGACCGGCTGGTTCGCGTCGACTTCTCGGCGCTGGCCCCGACGCCAGAGCCGGCGACGCCACAGGATGCGGCTTTCGTGCCGTCGGCAACGGGCGCTGCGTTTCGTGAAGCGGTTGCCAGCTTGGCTGACTACGAACTCTTAGCCGAGCCCGACATCGCCAAGGCGCTGATCGCGTATTACTCGGCCAATCCGGATTTCATCTGGATAAGCGGAACCAGCCTCAACAGCCGTGCGCAGGATGCGGTTCGGGTGCTTGGCGAGGCTTCAAGCTATGGTCTCACGCCCGCCGACTATACGGTCGAAGTGCCCGCTGCCGGCGCATCGACGACTGACGCCAATGCGCAACTGAAAGAACTCGTCCGTTTCGAGATGGCGCTTTCCGCGCGTGTGCTGCGCTATGCCCATGACGCCCAGAACGGCCGCGTCGATCCCAACCGCATGACCGGCTACTATGATTTCCCGGCCAAGCCGCTCGACTTGCAAGGCGTGCTGAGGACGCTGGCGCATACCCAGCAAGTGCGCACCTATCTCGAATCGCGGCATCCGCAGAATGCGGAATACCAGGCGCTGCGCGTCGAACTCGAATCTCTGCAGGCCAGTGCGGAAAACGAAATCGTCGTCGACCCCAAACTGTTGCTGAAGCCGGGCGAAACCAGCCCCGAACTGCCGAAGCTGCTGACCTTGATCGCGCGCAATCTCGATGACGAGATGGGCGGCGCCTATGGCGAGATCCTGTCCAGGCTGGCCACCAGCGAAGTCTATGATCCGGAACTGGTCCCGGTCATCAAGGCCGTGCAGCAAAAGGCAGGCATGAAGGGCGACGGCGTCATCGGCCCGCGCACCGTCGCGACGCTGGCGGGAACATCCAAGGCCGACAAGCTGCTGAAGGTGGAAGTGGCGCTCGAGGAACTGCGCTGGCTGCCCTCCGATCTTGGCAGCCCGCGCGTCTTCATCAACCAGCCGGCCTTCACCGCAAGCTACATCGACAATGGCGAGGAAAAGCTCAAGACGCGTGTCGTCGTTGGCCGGACCACCAACCAGACCTCCTTCTTCTACGACCAGATCAAGCAGGTCGATTTCCATCCCTATTGGGGCGTGCCGCAATCGATCATCGTCAACGAGATGCTGCCGAGATTGCGCAACGATCCGGGCTATCTCGACCGGTCCGGCTATGAGGTGACGGATTCGCGCGGCAAGCGCATTCCTTCGTCGGCGGTCAACTGGGGCGCCTATGGCGCGAACATCCCCTACAGCGTGCGCCAGCAGCCGAGCGAGGCCAACGCGCTGGGCGAGTTGAAGATCCTGTTCCCCAACAAGCACGCGATCTACATGCACGACACGCCGCAGAAATCATTCTTCCAGCGTGATATGCGCGCGCTCAGCCATGGCTGCGTGCGGCTGCAGGACCCGCGCGGCATGGCGGCGGCGGTGCTTGGCACCTCCGTGGACTATATCGCCGAGAAGCTGAAGCACGGCCACTCGACCGAGAATGTGACACGCACGATCCCGGTTTATGTCGCCTATTTCACCGCCTGGCCTGATCTGTCCGGCAAGGTCGAATATTTCGGCGACGTCTACGACCGCGACTCGCGCCTGAAGCAGGCTCTGGACGCCACGGAGGCGGTTCGCTCGCCTTCGAGTTGATCCAGGGCTTTCGGTAGGCCGTTAACTCATAAATACGGCATGACCGAAAGCGGAAAGGCGGCCGAGAGGGAACGAGGAGCGGCGGCTACCGTTATCGAACAAGCTCAAAACGCAACTGTGATCCTGTTTCGGCAGGGACGAACGATGTTTAGCGCTCGAAGCGGAGGCGCCTGTGTCGAGCCACTATGCGATTCTCGAAGCCCCCTCCACGCTGGGCCTGGCGACCGATGGTGTGGAGCGCTTGCCTGGCCGGCTCCTGGACCTTGGCCTTGCGGAGCGCATCCAGGCGCGCCGCGCCGGGCGGCTGGCTGTGCCTCCGAAGGACCCGACGCCCGATCCCGCGACCGGCACCCTGAACGCAGGGCTATTGCGCAGTGGTCGCCCAAGCTCGCCGACGCCGTGGAAGCGGTGCTTGACGCAGGCGGGTTTCCAGTGGTGCTGGGCGGCGATTGCACGATCGTGCTGGGCTCGGCGCTCGCGTTTCGACGGCGCGGCCGCTACGGCTTGCTCTTCATTGACGGCAACGCCGATTTCTTCCAGCCAGAGGCGGAACCCAATGGTGAGGGTGCCTCGATGGACCTCGCCTTCGTCACCGGCTACGGTCCGTCGCTCCTGACCGACATCGAAGGTCGCGGTCCTCTGGTCCGCCCTGAAGACGTTGTCGCCTTCGCGTATCGCGATCACAAGGATCAGGAGGAGTACGGAAGCCAGCCGCTCCCCGAAGAGCTCAAGGTGCTTGACCTTCCCGCTGTGCGCGCCACGGGCATCGAGGCCGCCGCACGCGAAGCGGTCGATCACCTGACGAGAGCGGAATTGGACGGCTTCTTCATCCATCTCGACGCCGACTGTCTCGACGACGTCATCATGCCGGCTGTCGATTTTCGCGTGCCAAGCGGGTTGTCGTGGGACGAGTTAACGGCCGCGCTCCGGCTTGCCTTGGCGAGCGGCAAGGCAGTCGGCCTCGAGATCACCATCTACAATCCGCGCCTTGATGAGGACGGCAGCGCCGGACGCGGCCTGGCCGACGTACTGGCCGCTGCGCTCGGAACAGCAGCGCCATGACGATGACGAGCCATGCCTGCTCTCGGGCGCAGCAAGAAGCGACCGATTTTGAGGTCGTTTCTACTGCCTTCATATTGCGGCGGAATCTGTTTCAAGGCTCCGCATGAGCCGATCGGCGTGGCTCCGCGATTGTGAGTCTGCAAGCTAGTAGCGCTCGAACAGTGGCCGCCGGAAGCCGGCGTCGCGCCCGGCGATCAGCCAGTAGAGCAAGCCGGCGACAAGGCCGGCAGCGGCAATGATGCCGATGTCGACCCAACGCTCCGGGTCCATATCCTCCGGCGCGCTCGGCCAGATCAAGGCGAAGCCGCCGACCGCGGCGCCGGCGCCGAAAACCATGTGCAGCAGGACATTGCGCAGCGAGAAGAACTCGGCGATCAGCGCGAAGATCAGCGTCTGCAGCGCGGTCACCACGATGGTCAGGAAATAGACGAACATGCCGAGCGGCGGCACCAGCAGCACCGCGATCGGCGAAACGCCCATGACGTCGAAATAGCTGGGCGCGTTGGGCAAGGAACTGAGCACGCCATAGATCACCGCGATGGCGATCAGGCCGACCAGCACCGACACGAAGTAGCCGGCCAACATCATCAATATGCGCTTCATCACGTGCTTTGCCGTCGCCATCCCCATCCCCCAATGCGGCCCGCGTCGCGACAGTCAGCCATCAAAGCGAGACAGACGCAAGGGGAGGCGACGGTTGGCAAGGGCAATCGCTTTAGGCCAACGACAAGTCCGACTTGCAGCGGAGAACGCCAATCGCCAAAGTCGGCGCTGCCCCTCATCCGCCTGCCGGCACCTTCTCCCCGTATAGTGACGGGGAGAAGGGAACTACTGTCCGAACCGGATAGATAGGTAACAGAATGGACTGATTAGATGGGTGACAGTTT
>NZ_RZTC01000067.1:0-4380 GCF_004023165.1 Mesorhizobium sp. M7A.F.Ca.MR.176.00.0.0
CTCCCCGTCACTATACGGGGAGAGGATGCCGGCAGGCAGGTGAGGGGCGGCGCCAGCGTCAGGAAAAGGGTGACGGGGCGAATTCCAAAACCTGAACCGATTGTCCTGGGCGAGCGCGCCGGGCAAGCAGGCCCCCTCGGACCGGACATTTCCCGGCGAGCTTCCAGAAATGAAAAACCCGCCACAGCGGCGGGTCGTTGGCGCAAATCAGCACCATGGGCAAAAATGTAGCATAGCTGCACTCACCGGTCAAGGAAATAATTCCTATAGTGGCATCACCTGGGGGACCCGTCGCCTGGGGCTTTGACCGGACCGGCAAAAATGCTACGAGCCCGGCAGCGAATTTCCGGGGCAACAACCGACATGGATGCAAGGCAATTGAAGGTCGAAGCCGCGCGCGCCGCACTTGCCCATGTAAGCGACGGCATGCGGCTCGGCATCGGCACCGGCACCACGGCCGAGGAGTTCGTGCGGCTGCTTGCCGAAAAGGTCGCCACCGGCATGACCGTCATTGGTGTGCCGACTTCGGAGCGCACCGCGTTGCTGTGCCGCGAACTTGGCGTGCCGCTGTCGACGCTGGAGGAAACGCCAGAGCTCGATCTCACCGTCGACGGCGCCGACGAAGTCGACCCGGAACTGACCCTGGTCAAGGGCGGCGGCGGCGCGCTGCTGCGCGAGAAGATCGTCGCCGCGGCATCCCAGCGCATGATCGTCATCGCCGACCGCTCCAAGATGGTCGAGACGCTCGGCCGTTTTCCGCTGCCGATCGAGGTCAATCCATTCGGCCTGCGCGCCACTGAAATCGCGGTTGCCGCGGCGGCTGAAAAGCTCGGTCTTTCCGGGCCGGTCACATTGAGGATGACGGGCGGCCAGGCTTTTGTTACAGACGGCGGCCATTTTATCCTCGATGCATCTTTTGGCCGCATTCCGGATACAAGAGCGCTTTCGAATGCTCTGCACGCCATTCCGGGCGTGGTCGAGCATGGTCTTTTCATCGGGCTGGCTTCAGCGGCCATCATCGCCGGCGGCGACGGTATCCAAACCGTCCATGCCGCCCGAAAACCAGGGAGTTCTACCGATCATGACGTTGCATAACCGGGTTCGCAGCCTTTCCGTCCTTCTGGCGGCCTCGGCCGTTTTCGCCTTCTCGTCGCCGGCGTTTTCGCAGGATGTCACGGAATCGCACCTGAAGGCCGCCCGCGCGGCGGTCGCTGCGATCCACGCAACCGACCCGTTCGACAACATCCTGCCGCAGGCAGCCGCAGCGCTCGAATCGCAGCTGATCCAGAAGAACCCGGACATGCAGGAACTGATCGGCAAGACGATCAGCGAGAAGGCGCTGGCGCTGGCCTCGCGCCGCGCCGATCTCGAGAAGGAAGCCGCACTTGCCTACGCAAAAGTGTTCTCCGAAAAGGAACTGACCGACATCGCCGCCTTCTACAATTCCGATTCGGGCAAGAAGCTGCTCGATAGCGGCCCGACGGTGACCCGCGAACTGGTCAAGGCAGCCGACATCTGGCAGAACGGCCTCGGCCGCGATCTCGCCCAGCAGGTCGGCGAAACGCTGGCCGCAGCCGCCAAGGCAAAGGCGCAGGCTGCACCTGCCGCGCCCGCTGCCGGAGCCGCCGCTCCGGCCGATGGCGCAGCGCCCGCCGATGGCGCGGCCCCTGCGGACAACAACTGACCCCGCATTTTCAAATGGCCTTGCGGCCTCCCGCGAAAGCCCGGCCTGTCCGGGCTTTTCTTTTGACGGTTTGCGGCCTACCTGTCTGACACATTTCTGAAGCCTGGGAGCCGCGTCATGGCCGGTTACGACTACGATCTTTTCGTCATCGGCGGCGGCTCGGGCGGGGTGAGGGCGGCGCGTGTCGCCGCGGCTCTCGGCAAGCGAGTCGGCATCGCCGAGGAATACCGCTATGGCGGCACCTGCGTCATCCGCGGCTGCGTGCCGAAAAAGCTCTATGTCTATGCCTCGCAATTTCCCGAGCATTTCGCCGACGCCGCCGGCTATGGCTGGACGGTGCCGGAAGCCAGTTTCGACTGGCAGACGCTGGTCGCCAACAAGGATCGCGAGATCAGCCGGCTGGAGGCCATCTACGTCAGGAACGTCGAGGGCGCCGGCGGCGAGACCTTCCACTCGCGCGCCATGATCGTCGATCCGCATGTCGTGCATCTTCTGGGTGAGGATCGCACCATCACGGCAGACCAGATCCTGATCGCCACCGGCGGCCGCCCGGCGGCGCATCCGGCGCTGCCCGGCCATGAACATTGCATCTTTTCCAACGAGGCTTTCGACCTCAAGGAATTGCCCAAGGCGATCATGATCGAGGGCGGCGGTTATATCGCCGTCGAGTTCGCCAACATCTTTCACGGTCTCGGCGTCGACACCACGCTGGTCTATCGCGGCAAGGAGATCCTCAGCCGGTTCGACATGGACCTGCGGCGCATGCTGCACGAGACGATGGAAAAGAAGGGAATAAGGATCCTCTGCCATTCCGTGTCCGAATGGATTCGCAAGCGGCCGGACGGCCGGCTCGACGCGCTCGTCAGCGGCGGCGAGGTGCTGACCGTCGACCAGGTGATGCTGGCCATCGGCCGCATTCCCAACACCGAGAATATGGGCCTGGAAGGCATCGGACTGGAGATGACCAAGACCGGCGCCATCGCCGTCGACCAATATTCCCGCACCAACATCGACAACGTCTGGGCGATCGGCGACGTCACCAACCGCGTGCAGCTGACGCCGGTGGCGATCCACGAGGCGATGTGCTTCATCGAAACCGCCTTCAAGGGAAATCCGACCGCGCCCGATCACGAGACGATCGCGACCGCTGTCTTTTCACAGCCGGAGATCGGCACTGTCGGATTGTCGGAGGACGACGCCGTCAAGCGCTTCCCCGACATCGAGATCTACCGCGCGACATTCCGGCCGATGCGGCACACCCTGTCCGGGCGCGACGAGAAGATGCTGATAAAGCTGGTGGTCGATGGCGCGTCGAAAAAAGTGCTTGGCGCCCACATATTGGGGCCGGACGCCGGCGAGATGGCGCAGCTGCTCGGCATCCCGCTGAAGGCCGGCCTCACCAAGGACGATTTCGACCGTACGATGGCCGTGCATCCGACAGCGGCGGAAGAACTGGTCACCATGTACAAGCCGACCTATCGCGTGAAGGACGGCGAGCGCGTCGATTGACGGCAAATCCGGGTTGAGGAACTCCGCCGCGGCAAGGTCATGCCACGGCGGAGATAGTCGCTACAGCAGCGTGCCGCGCAGGATCACAAGCGCCACCGAAAAATAGATCACCAGCCCGGTGACATCGACCAGCGTGGCGACGAACGGCGCCGATGCGCTGGCAGGGTCGAAGCCGATACGTTTCAAGGCGAACGGCAGCATCGAGCCCGACAGCGAACCGAAGGTGACGATGCCGACCAGTGCAGCGCCCACCGTGGTGGCGATCAGCGGCCAGTGCGGGCCATAATCGTAGAAGCCTATATATTGCCACAGCGCAATGCGGCAGACGCCGACCACGCCGAGCATGGCGCCCAGCAACAGCCCGGTGGGCAGCTCGCGCAGCGCCACCCGCCACCAGTCGCCAAGACCGATCTCGCGCAGCGCCAGCGCGCGGATGACCAGCGAGGTCGCCTGCGAGCCGGAATTGCCGCCGGAGCTCATGATCAGCGGGATGAACAGCGTCAGTACGATCGCCTTCTCCAGCTCGCCCTCATAGCTCTGCATGGCGTTGGCCGTCAGCATCTCCGAGATGAACAGCGCGCACAGCCAGCCGCCGCGTTTCCTGATCATGGCGAGGAAGCTCATCTTCATGTACGGCTCGTCCAGCGCCTCCATGCCGCCGAAACGGTGCGCGTCCTCGGTCGTCTCCGCGACCATCGTGTCGATGATGTCGTCGATGGTGACGATGCCTAGGATCTTGCCATGGTCGACGACCGGAAGGGCGAGCAGATCGTATTTGGAAATCGTCTGCGCCAGGGTTTCGCGATCGGTCAGCGGGCCGACCGTCACCGGAAGGTGATCCGGCGCCACCGTCATGATCGGATCGTCAGGCTCACCGGTGATCAGCCGGCGCAGGCCCGTCGAGCGCACAAGCAGGTGCGTCTGCGGATCGACGATATAGATCGCGTAGACGGTCTCGCGCGTCCGCTCGACCTTGCGGATGTAGTCGAGCGTCTGCCCGACGGTCCAGTCCGACGGCACGCTGACGAACTCCGTCGTCATGATCGATGCGGCGCTGCCTTCGGGATAGCCGAGGATGGAGAGCAGCGTTGCGCGCAGCGGCGGCGCAAGCCCGCCAAGCAGCTCGGAACGGGCCGGCTCCTCCAGCTCGCGCAGGATGTCGGCGGCGCGGTCGACCGACATGGCGG
>NZ_RZTC01000067.1:4390-23878 GCF_004023165.1 Mesorhizobium sp. M7A.F.Ca.MR.176.00.0.0
ACATGGCGGTGAGCAGCTTGCCCGCCTTGGCGCGCGGCAGCGCCTCCATGAGTTCGGACGCGCCGTCGAGTTCCGGCTGGTCGAAGATCTCGACCAGACGTTCGAACGTCACTTCACAGAGCAGTTCCGTCGCGTTCTCTCGAGGCTCCCTGTTGAGGGCTTCGACAATGTCGGCGACGTGATCGTTGGCTAGGATACGGGCAATCGCGACGGCCTCGTCGCTTGCCACTGTGGTAAATTCGTTCATGGCTCACTCCTTGCCGTCCGGCAGGACATGAACCATGTGAGGTCACGTCAGGGCGGACGGCTGTTGCGTTCGACTGTGACTGTCGCCAGGCATGGCGCGGTGACCTTTCCGCTTGCGGGTTCGCGTTTTTACTATCTGCAAGCGGGCGCAACATAGGAGCGCGCCTTGCCGTGTCAATCGCGGTGAGGAGGGAAAATGCCGACGAGCGGCCAAGATCGCGAGACTGTGATCGCCGGCCGCCGTTCGCCTCGGCAGACCGGGGTGGAATAACCGTTATTTCTGCTTCAGCCGGCGCGAGAAACGCAGCCACTTGTCTTCGACCGGCCTTGGGACCGGCCTGGGCTGCACGAGAATGGTGGTGAGCTCGGCGGGCAGGGTCGGAACCAGCGGCTTCTTGGTGGCGACGCCGTCGGCGATCGCGACGATGCTGTGATAGAATTCGCTGCCGCTCATCGATCTCGGCGCAACCGCTTCGTGCATGACGCTGATCACCGTGACATCGGGGCAGTTGTCCTTGATGGCCTGGTGGAAGGCGACCTTGCCGTCGGGGTCGAGCGCGCCGGTCGCCTCGTCAAGGAACAGCAGCCCCGGCTGCTGCAGCACGATGCGAGCCACCACCAGCTTCTGCTTCTGGCCGCCCGACAGCACCTGGTCCCAGCTTTTGCATTCGCGGCTTTCGTCGGCCATGTGCTCGATGAAGTCGCCAAGCCCGGCCTTGTGCAGCGCCGACGCCACCTGCGCGTCGCCATGGTCGTGCTCGGAGCCCGGCAGGCAGACCAGTTGCCTCAGCGACACAGGCTGCAGCTTAACCTCCTGGGCGGCATAGAAACTCTTCACGCCTTCGGGGAAGACGATGGTGCCGCGGCCATAGGGCCACAGGCCGTTGATCGCCTTGATCAGCGAGGTCTTGCCGCAGCCGGACTCGCCCTTCAGGAAAGTCCATTCGCCGCGCCGGAAGCGCAAATTGGCGGCGCTGAGGAAGGGCGTCGCATCCTCGCCTTGATGCGCCAGTTCGAGCTTCTGGATGGTCAGGCCGAAAACCGGGTTCTGGCTGGTGTAGTGGAAATCGGAGCGGCCGGTCTGGCTGTAGAATTCCTGCGGATGCTGGACATTCTCGATCGCGTTGGCCAACTCGGTGACACGCTGGCTGTTGGCGCGCAGCGTGGCGATGGCGGGCATGACGTGGATGAACCACGAACACTGGCCGATCAGAGAATTGACCAGCTCGGAGCCGGTTATATAGCCCTTCAGATCGAGGCGGTTGTGGATGAACGGCACGAGGCCCGGTCCATAGGCGACAATGCGGGCGCCGATGAAATTGTAGATCAGCTCGAACGACATATAGACGGTGTTGACGATGTTCAGCCGCGTCCAGGTGCCGTCGATATCGACATAGAGCCGGCCATGCATGGTCCTTTGCACGCCTTCGCCCTGAGACGCCGCGACATGGAAGGAGCGGCGCAGGAACGTCGTCAGTTCGCCGCGATAGCTGCCTTCGGCCTTCTGCATCCTGACGTTGAGGCGCTCGAGCAGGCCGCCGAGCTTGACGGCGATCCATGTGTTCAGCGGCACATAGGTGGCGACGGCCAGGAAGGCCAGGATGGCGCTGCCATAGCTGCCGAGGAACTCCAGCCCCTTCACCTCGACGGAGTTTTCGAGCAGCTTCTGGCCGACGAAGAAGAGCGAGGTGGCGACGGCCAGTACGCCCATGGCGAGCCCGATGGCGCCCCCGGTCATGTCCTTGATGGATTCCTGGACACGCTGGTCGATGTTGTCGGGGGCCGGTGCGCCGCTGCCGGTCGATGCATGCTGGGCATGGAAATGCGTATGGTTGCCATCCAGCAGCGCTTCATTGAAGCGGCTGTCCAACCAACCGCGCCATTTGCGGTGCAATGTCGCCGAGACAAGATTGCGGACGCCGGTGAAGCCAGCGTCCTTGAGTACCACCAGCAGCACGAGGACGCCGGCATTGATCAGCAGCGAGCGAAGCGGCGTGGTGTTGGCGGCGTCATGGAAGAAGGCGATCGAATTGACCAGTTCGCCGGAGGCTTCGGCGAACCAGACACCGGCCTTGCTGGACAGCGCCGTGAGCACCGCGATCACCAGCGTCAGCGTCCAGGCTTCCTTCCAGCGGTCGGAAACCCAGTAGGCCCGCATCAGGCCCCAGAAGCTGCGCATCGACGACACCGGCGTCAGAAGCGATCGCCCTGCGGCATCGCGAGGTGTTTTTTCCGGTACTGACTCTTGCGATGGTCTACCGACCCGAATCACGATCCCGCCCAAACCTTTTTTCTTTTGTTACGGATGGTAACACCAATTGATCATTTTCCATTAATTTAAAACCGGCCCGACCGGATTGCCCCGGCAGCCGTTGCCGTGAGGCAACAGATTACACGCTGAAATGTAGCGACAACGGTCGGCAATAATCAGAATATCGATATTGATTTCAGATACTTGATCTTCAATAAAATGCCGTCGATGGAGCTTCCCCTGGGGAAGGCTTTCACACGGTTTCGTGAACTCGAAGTCGTGTCGAGCGATCGGTTTTCTCACTGCGGACGGCCCAGAGAGCTCGAAAATTTGCGGTTCGTGACTCGCCAGGAATGCCGTGGTCGTCCTTGCCAGGGGCAGGAAGTGACGGGAGAATTGATCGAGCGGCGCGTTCCGTCTTGTCCGGTCAGCTGAGGGACTGCGTTTGACAATTCATCCACCTGGGATTGAACCTTGCCCGGCATCGTCGACACTCATGCATATTCGGTTCTCCAACAAGGAAGCTCCCAATGCTTGCACGCGCGGCCGCAATCCTGTCCCTCTTCGCCTGGCTGCCCCTCGTACCTTTGGCGCATGCCGGCGCGCAGAGCATCCCGGCCAGCGCCGAAGGCCAGATCGAGTTCAACACGCCGTCCGGCAACATCGGCTGCATCTACACGCCCAAAGGCGGCACCGGCACCTATGAGCCAAAGGATGGCGGCCCGGAGCTGAGTTGCTCGCGCGTCGAGCCGAGCTACGTCACGATTATCCTGGGTCCGAAGGGGCCAGCCACTCTGATCAAAAACCCAGGCGAGCAGGGCTGCTGCAGCGATGTCGACAAGCTTGGCTACGGCAACAGCTGGAGCGCCGGGCCGTTCTCGTGCCAGTCGTCAATCAAGGGACTGACCTGCACGGCCACGAACGGCCATGGATTTTTCATCAGCAAGGCCAAGGCGACGGTGAAGTAACGTTTGCTGCTGTCGCGGAGAGGAGAGGGCGGTCGGCTCAGCCGGCCTTGTCCAGTTCGCCGCGCGCCTTGGCGGCGGCCACCTGGCGAATGGCATCGGCCAGCGTGTCGGCATCCTGTGCGCCCATGACCGCGTACTTGTCCTCGAGCAGGAAGCACGGCACGCCAGAAATGCCCATGCGCGACGCGGTGGCGATCTCGGTGCGCACCGCCTCGACATCGGCCTCGGTCGGCAAAAGCGTGGCGACCACGGACGCATCCATGCCGGCCTCTCGCGCCGCCTCGACCAGCACGGCATGATCGCCAATGTTGGCGCCTTCCTCGAAATTCAGCTGGAACAGCCGGCGCACAAGCCTGTTCTGAATGGCTTCGCCGGCGGCACCTGCCCAGCGGATCAGCCGGTGCGCATCGAGCGTGTTCGGCGCCACCTTGATGGCGTCGAAGGCAAAGGAAATGTCTTCCGCTTCGCCCAGCGGCTCGATGCGGGTGTGAATCTCGCGGATGCGCTCATCACTGCCGAATTTTGCCAGCATGTATTCGCGGCGGTCCTTGCCTTCGGGCGGAATGGTCGGATCGAGCTGGAACGGCCGCCAGCGGACATGCACGTCGACATCGCTGACGGCGGCGATTGCCCTGTCGAGCCGCTTTTGACCGATGAAGCACCAGGGGCAGACGACATCGGACACCACATCGACGGTGATGGCGTTCAATTCGCTCATCTCGATCTCCTGATCCCTCAGTTGGGTTTGCGCCACCATGTTGGCAGCTGATACCCGAATATGGGCGTCTTTTGCGGATGTTCCAGGTGGTTCCAGTAGGCAATCCATTGCTGCGTGTTGTGCTGCATCGGCACCATGTAGTTGCCGGAGATCAGCAGCCGGTCGAGAACGCGAACGGCGGCAACATAATCCTCCTTGGAGCGGGCGCGCAGCATCGCCTCGATCGCCGCGTCCACAGCCGGATCGGCGACGCCGGCGAGATTGAACGAGCCTTCCGTCCTGGCCGCGGCGGAACTCCAGCGCCCGCTCTGCTCGATGCCGGGCGACAACGAATTGTTGAAGCCGCTCGATCCGATCAGGACCTCGAAGTCGAAGCGCTGCTTGCGCGACTGGATCTGGTCGCCGTCGAGGCTGCGAATGGTGAGATCGATGCCGATCTTCTCCAGCGTGCGCTGGTAGATGCCGGCAAGGCGCTCCTCGTCCTGCGACGCGGTCAGGATTTCGAAGCTGAAGGGTTTGCCTTGGGGATCGAGCATCGTTCCATTCTGCACGTGGTAGCCGACACTTTTCAAAAGATCGAAGGCTGCCTTCAGCACGCGGCGGTCCTGGCCCGATCCGTCGGTCACCGGCGGCCGCCATGTACCGTCCATGACATCGGCAGGGACGCGGCCGGGGTAGGGCGCCAGAAGCGCTTTCTCCCTGTCGTCGGCCGGATGCCCGATCGCGGAAAGCTCGGAATTCTGCCAGTAACTCATCGTGCGCGTGTATTTGCCGCCGAACAGGTTCTTGTTGGCCCATTCAAAGTCGTAGAGCATGCCGAGCGCGCGCCGCACGACAGGGTTGGCGAATTTCGGCAACCGCGTGTTGAACAGGAAACCGGTCACCACGGGCGGAATGCCGGTGTCGAAGGTTTCGGCGACGACGTCGCCCTTGTGGAAGGCCGGAAAATCGAGATCGCGCTCGCGCTTCACCGGGTCACTGTCGTCGTCGATGGCGCAAAGGCCTTTCTTGAACGCTTCGAGCTTGGCGTTGGCGTTGAGGAAATACTCAATGGTGATCTGGTCGTAATTGTCGAAACCGCGCTTGGCCGGGACGTCCTTGCCCCAGTAGTCCGGGTTGCGCTTGAACACGATGCGCTGGCCGGGCTGCACCTGCGCGATCCTATAAGGGCCGCTGCCGATCACCGGCTTGAGCGTCGTCCTGTCGAAAGTCTCCTTGTCGAAGGCGTGCTTCGGGATGATCGGGGTCAGCGCGATGATCAGCGGGAATTCGCGATCGGCCTTGTCGTTGAAGGTGAAGCGCACGCTGTGATCGCCGGTCTTTTCGAGCTTGGCGACCCTGGCCATGCGATCGCTGTAAGGCGGGCGGCCTTTCTCGGTGTAGACGTCATAGCTGAACAGCACGTCCTCCGGCGTCACCGGCTGACCGTCCGACCATTTGGCCTTCGGATTGAGATGGAATTCGATGCTCTTGCGCTCCGGGTCCATGTCGGCGCTGTCCGCCAACAAACCGTAGAGCGTGAAAGCCTCGTCGGCATTGCGCTGCATCAACGGCTCGAAGACCAGATTGCCGAAGATCGTATCCATCATGCCGCGCGCCGTCGTGCGCAGGCTCTTGAGGATGAAAGGGTTCAGATTGTCGAAGCTGCCGACGACGCAATAGGTGATCGAGCCACCCTTCGGCGCGTCGGGATTGACGTAATCGAAATGCGTATAGCCGGGCGGTAGCGCCGGCTCACCCTGCATGGCGATAGCGTGCTTCGGCTCCGATGCGGCCGGCTGATGCGAAAGGGCGAGAAACGATATCCCAGTGATCAGCCAAACAACAACGCGGCCCATGACCGTCTCCTTACTGGGTCGGCTTGATGATTCGGTGTGCACCCTAGCATGAGGCGGCTGCGCGCCGGCCAACCGCGCGTTCAACAATTGCTGACGCCGGGCTGGATTCGGCCTCGCTTGCAGTGTAACACGCCCTCCGAAGTCATTCTGTTGCCTCATTTCGGCAACAGGTAGCTGGACCACACGGCACGAAGAAGCCGGTCCCGGGATCATTTGAGAGGAAGTGCACGACATGACGAGCCTGAACAGCAACGCGTACCGCCTGTCGGTCATGGCCGCTGGCGTGGTCGGCTTTCTCGGCGCAGGACTTCCCGCTGCTTCCGCACAGCAGCAACAGCAGATTCCGCAAGGCTGGTTCAAGGCCTGCACCAAGCAGGAAGACGTCGACATCTGCAATGTCCAGAACATCACCACCGCCGGCAACGGCCAGCTGGTCACCGGCGTCAGCCTGATCGAGCTGAAGGGCAAGGTGAACCGCAAGGTGTTCCAGGTGACGGTCCCGACCGGCCGTCTGGTGCCTCCCGGCATCGGCCTGCAGATCGACACCGGCAAGGCGCAGAAGCTCGACTATGTGATCTGCTTCCCGGATCGTTGCGTGGCGGAAGTGCCGCTGACCGATCAGCTCGTCGCCGCGTTCAAGAAGGGCCAGGCGATCACTCTGACCTCCGTCAATTTCCAGAACCAGCCCAATCCGATCAAGGTCGCCCTGCAGGGCTTCAGCGGCGCCTATGACGGACCGGCGCTGCAGCAGTCGGACATCGAGGACCGGCAGAAGAAGCTTCAGGACTTCGTCGCCAAGAACAACCAGGATTTCGCCAAGAAGCTCAAGGAAGAGCAGGACAAGGCGAAGACCGCCAACTGATCGGCCGATATCGCCGAGCCACAAAAAAGCGGGGTCATGCCCCGCTTTTTTTGCGCCCATCTCTCCGCGGGTTAATGCCTCGACTGCCGTTTCGGCTGGTAGCGCCCGTCCGGCTTCTTGTCGAACATCTCCTTGATCTGCGGATGCCGGACCGGCTCCCCCGACTGATCCTCGAGCAGATTCTGCTCGGAGACATAGGCGATGTACTCGGTCTCCGAATTTTCGGCGAGCAGATGATAGAAAGGCTGATCCTTGTGCGGCCGCACGTCGGCGGGGATGGCTTCGTACCATTCGTCGGTGTTGGCGAATTGCGGATCGACATCGAAAATAATGCCCCTGAATGGAAACAGCCGGTGGCGAACCACCTGTCCGATCGCGAATTTGGCTGTTTTCATCGTACTCACCACTGAATTCCTTGGGCTTATTTGGCGCAGACCGCGCATCAATTCAATCCCGAGGCGCTTGACGCCCTATTAAGCAACGGGCTAGCCCGGCGCCAGGGTTTCGGACCAGCATAAAAATGTCTGACGTCATCGGTCTTGTTCTTCCGTTCTTCGGCTTGATTTTTGTCGGGTTTCTGGTGGCGCGCATCACCAGGCAGCCGCTGGAGGCGCTCGGCTGGATGAACACGTTCATCGTCTATGTCGCGCTGCCGGCACTTTTCTTCCAACTGCTTGCCAAGACGCCGTTCGAAGACCTGACGGAATGGCGCTTCATCTTCGGTTCGGTCGTCTCGACCTTCATGATATTTTCCTTGATGTTCATGGGGTCGGTCCTGACCTCGCGCGGCGAGATAGCGCAATCGACCATCAAGGCGCTCGCGGCCGCCTATGGCAATATCGGCTATATGGGACCGGGGCTGGCATTGCTGGCCTTCGGCGAGGAGGCGGCTGTGCCGGTCGCCTTGATCTTCTGTTTCGAGAACATCATGCATTTCGCCATCGCGCCCATGATGATGGCGCTGTCGGGCGACGACAAGACCACGCCTCTCCGGCTTGCGCTCGGTGTCGTGCGCAAGATCGTGCTGCACCCGTTCATCATCGCAACCGCCCTGGGCGTCGGCGCCGCCTATATCGGCTTTCGACCGCCCGTGCCGGTGGAGCGATTTCTGGAATATCTTTCCCGGGCGGCCGCACCTTGCGCGCTGTTCGCCATGGGCGTCACGCTGGCGCTCAGGCCGCTCAATCGCGTCCCGCACGAGATGGTTCCGATTGCGGCGCTGAAACTGATCCTGCACCCGTTGCTCTGCTATGTCGTGCTGAGCTGGATCGGCAATTTCTCTGAGACATGGGTCTTCTCGGCGGTGCTTCTGGCGGCGTTGCCGACCGCCACCAACGTCTTCGTCATCGCCCAGCAGTATGGCGTCTGGGTACAGCGCGCGTCGGCCAGTGTGCTGATCACAACCTGCCTGTCGGTCGTGACCGTCACCGGGCTGCTCTACCTGATCCGGCACGATATCCTAGCGCCGGACCTGTTTCCCTAACCCGCCGGCAAGCGCGGCAAAACCGCTGCCGGGACGAAGCCCCTCGCGCATGAAAAAAGCCCGAAGCGGCGCGAAGCCACCGAGCACGCCGAGCCCGGCCACGCGGGCCATCTGGGCCGGCAGCATGTCGGAAAGCAGCGACATGTTGAGCAGGTTGACCGCGCCGCTACGCGCCAGAATATCGGGGCGGCGCTTGAAATCGTAAGCCGCAAGCGCCTTGGCTGCACCCGGGTCGGCTCGATTTTCACAAGCGATTCCAACCAGATCATCGACGTCCCTGATGCCGAGATTGAGGCCTTGCGCACCAATCGGCGGAAACACATGGGCGGCTTCGCCGACCAGCGCCACCCGATCTCGGGCGAAACGCAGTGGCGTCACCGCCGAAAGCGGATAGATCTGCCGGCCCGGCTCGACCGTCACCCGGCCCAGCATCGACTGCATCTGCTGTTCAACCCGCTGAGAAAGCGTCGTATCGTCCAGTGCGGCGAGGTCGGTCGCGGTCTCGGGCTTGACCACCCAGACCAGGCTGGAGCGATTGCCGGGCAATGGGACCTGCGTGAACGGACCGGTCTCGGTGTGGAATTCGGTCGAGGTGAAGGCGTGGTCGCCGCTATGGCCGAAATTGAGGACGAGAGCTGCCTGCGGGTAGGACCGGGCCGAGGTCGAGATGCCGGCCGCCTGGCGCGCCGGTGACAACCGCCCATCGGCGGCGACCGCAAGCGATGCGTCGACCGTGCTGCCGTCGGCCAGGACGGCACGGGCGTGCTCGGCATCGAGACGCCAGTTCGCCACTATCGACATCAGCCGGTCGATGCCGGCATGCGCGGCAACGGCGCTGGCGAGTGCCGGGTTGAGGACGCTGTTGGGAAGGTTCAGCCCGAATTGGTCCTCGTCGATTTCGCTGGCACGGAAGGTGACGACCGGGCTGCGGATCAGCCGGCTGGTGGCGTCGACGATGCGCATCACTTTCAGGGGCGCCGCCTTGGATTTGACGGTTTCGAGCACGCCAAGCCGGTCGAGCACTTTCAAGGCAGGGTTCATCAGGGCCGTCGTGCGGCCGTCGGGGGCAGTGGGCTCCGGCCCGACCAGCGTCACCGGGAAACCTTCGGCGGCAAAACCGAGCGCCGCGATCAGCCCTGCCGGCCCCGTGCCGGCAACCAGTATCCGCGCAGTTTGCTGATGCTCCAAGATCGGCTTCCGGCTTGCAATGCGAGGCCGGTCCACCCGACCTGCCGTTCGATGAGCATATAGGTCAGATCATGCCGCTTGATCAACGCGGCGATTCGGCCCATTCGGATGTCATGACCGGCCAGCAGGACGACTTCAGCCATCTCGACCGCGCCGGCCGCGCCATGGCCGGCATCGCGCGCAATCCTCGCGTCACGGTAAACGTCGTTGTCGCCGCTTGCATCCTGCTTGCCTGGCTGTCTCTTGCGGCGATGGCAATCCGCGGGGCTGAAACAGGGATTGCGGGCGTCGGCGCCCCTGGCGACACGATCCTGCGCAGCCTGCCGCAACTGCCGCTGCCCGATTTCCTGGAACGGTTCTTTGTGCTGTGCCTCTCACCGGTGCCCTTGGACGCAGATCTCGGCTTGCAGGCCGGCGCGCTCGTTTTCATGTGGCTCCTGATGGCGGTCGCGATGATGCTGCCTTCGGCGGCGCCGATGATCCGCACCTATTGCGAAATCACTGACACGGCTCGCATCAAGGGCGAACCGGTCGTTCACCCGCTGGTGCTGGTCGCCGGTTACCTAAGCGTCTGGCTCGCCGGTTCAATGATGTTCGCGGCGCTGACCTTGGCCGCCCATACATTCGCCTCATCAGCCGGGATGCTCGATCCGGTCGCCGGCCTTGCCGGTGCGCTCGCTCTCGTGATTGCCGGCCTCTACCAGTTCAGCGGCCTCAAGGAAGCTTGCCTGAAGAAATGCAAGAACCCGTTCTCGGTCCTGTTTTCGAACTGGAGCGCAAGGCCCCTTAACATCTTTCGGCTCGGTGTCGCGCAAGGTCTGTGGTGTCTCGGCTGCTGCTGGGCCTTGATGCTGGTGATGTTCGCCGTTGGCGTCATGAACATTTTCTGGATGGCGTTGATCGGGCTGTTCACCCTGATCGAAAAACAAACAGCCAGCAGGGTTCCAACCCGGCTGGCCGGTGCGATACTGCTTGTCTGGGCAGCCGCGCTGCTAGTAGTCTCGCTATGAGTGGGGGAAAATCGATGGCAGACCAGAGCTGGGCGATGAAGGGAGAGCTCGTACTCTCCTGCAATTGCACGGTTTTTTGCCCCTGCGTGCTATCGCTTGGCAATCATCCGCCGACCGAAGGCTATTGCCAGACCTGGGCGGGGTTTCGTATCGATGCAGGCCATTTCGGTGAGGTCGATCTGTCCGGCCTCAATCTCGGGCTGATTATGGAAATCCCCGGCCACATGAGCCGCGGCAACTGGACCGCCGGCCTGTTCATCGACAGCCGCGCATCGGTCTACGCGGTCAAGGCGCTGACCAAGATCTTCACCGGCAAGGCAGGCGGAACCACATCGCTGCTCTCCATCCTGGTCGGCAAATTCCTCGGCGTCGAACAAGTGCCGATCACCTATGAGACGCGTGACAAGACACGTATCTTCCAGATACCGAAGATCATCGACGGGGCGGTGACACCCATCCCCGGCAAGGATCGCGGCAAGGATACGGTGATCAGCAATTCGGAATACTGGATCGCGCCCGAGATTATCGTGGCAAGGTCTGACAAGAGCAAGATGCGGGCTTTCGGCCGCAACTGGAATTTCGCCGGCCGTTCGGCCGAAATCTGCAAGCTGGATTGGCGGGGCCCGTGAGCAAGAACACAACGGCCCGAAAAGCCGCCAAAAAGATCACGGACCGGATTCCCAGGCCGAAGAAGAAGGTCACCTGGCCACAGGCGCGGGCGTTCTCCGTCCATCTCTTGACCGCATCAGGCTCGTTCCTGGCCTTCCTCTCGCTTGTGGCGGCGAGCGAAGAGCGCTGGACCGCAATGTTCTGGTGGCTCGGGCTGGCATTGTTCGTCGACGGCATCGATGGACCGATCGCCAGAAAGCTCGAGGTCAAGGAGATCCTGCCGACATGGTCGGGCGAACTGCTCGACAACATCATCGACTACGTGACCTACGTGCTGATCCCGGCCTTCGCGCTCTATCAGCGCGGCTTCATGGGCGAGGGCCTGTCTTTCCTGTCGGCGGCGATCATCGTCGTGTCCAGCGCCATCTACTATGCCGACACCGGCATGAAGACGAAGGAGAATTTCTTCAAGGGATTCCCCGTGGTCTGGAACATGGTGGTGTTCACCCTGTTCGTCATCGAGCCCGGGCAATGGGTTTCGTTCGCTGTGGTGGTGGTGGCCGGCGTCCTGACTTTCGTGCCGATCAACTTCATCCACCCGGTGCGGGTGGTGCGGCTGCGGCGCATCAACCTTGGGATGACCCTCTTATGGTGCGCTTTCGGCGCGCTCGCCCTGGCCCAGGCGGCACTCGCTGCCTTCTACGATCAGATCGGCGTGCTGGGCGAACAGGTCAGCACCTTCACCAAGATCGGCATTACCATCACCGGGCTTTACCTTGCCTGCATCGGTGGCATCATGCAGTTCTTTCCCAATCTCGGTGCCAAAAAGGCTTGATCAGCCGCTCCCACAGGAAGCCTAGCCCACAGGAAGCCTAGCAATGTCGAAAGCGATCCGCATTCACGCCAATGGCGGCCCGGAAGTTCTGACCTATGAGGACGCTGACCCCGGCCAGCCGGGATCCGGGCAGATCCTGGTCCGGCACACCGCGATCGGCCTCAATTTCATCGATGTCTACCATCGCTCTGGCCTCTACCCGCCGCCTGGCGGCTTCCCGCTCGTGCCAGGCAGCGAAGCCGCCGGCGTGGTGCTGGAGGTCGGCCAGGGCGTCGACTGGCTGAATCCGGGCGATCGCCTCGCCTATGCCGTGACGACGGGCGCTTACGCGCAACAGCGCGTCATCGATGCCAGCCGCGTCGTCAAGGTGCCGGATGGCATCAGCGACGAACAGGCCGCAGCGATGATGCTGAAGGGCATGACCGCGGAATATCTGCTGCGCCGGACGTTCAAGGTGAAGGCCGGCGACACGATCCTGTTCCATGCCGCGGCAGGCGGCGTCGGGCTGATCCTCGGCCAATGGGCAAAACACCTCGGCGCCACCGTCATCGGCACCGCCAGCTCGTCCGACAAGATCGAGCTCGCCAGGGCGCATGGTTTCGACCATGTCATCAACTACAAGGAACAGGATTTCGTTGCCGGCGTCGCCGCCATCACCGGTGGCAAAAAATGCGACGTCGTCTACGATTCGGTCGGCAACGACACATTTCCGGCTTCGCTCGACTGCCTGCGGCCGCTTGGCATGTTCGTCAGCTTTGGCCAGTCCTCGGGACCCATACCGCCATTCAGCATGTCATTGCTGGCACAGAAGGGCTCACTGTTCGCAACGAGGCCGACACTGTTCGTCTACAACGCAAGACGCGAGGACCTCGACGCTTCTGCCGCCGCCCTGTTCGAGGTCGTGCTCAGCGGCGCGGTCGAGATCAAGATCAACCAGCGCTACGCGCTCAAGGACGCCGGCAAGGCGCATTCCGACCTCGAGGGCCGCAGGACCACAGGGACGACCATTCTCATCCCTTAGTTCGTTCTGCCTTGCTATCCCTTGAATTTCCGCTGAAATTCTTGAAGCTCTTTCAAGACGCGTGCCGCTTTCCGATGAGAGCCGGCCGCGCCTACCATGCCTGCGGGAACACAGAACATGTCTGGCTAACCAGATGGGAGGCACTGTGAGTGCAAATCACGACGGCACGAACCTGCTTGGGGTTCGTGGCCTCACCAAGATATTCGGCACGCTGACGGCGTGCGATCATATCGATCTCGACATCGCCAGGGGTGAGATCCACGCCCTGCTTGGCGAAAACGGCGCCGGCAAGTCGACGCTGGTCAAGATGCTGTTCGGTTCGCTGGAGCCCAATGCCGGCGAGATCTTCTGGAACGGGCAGGCCGTCAGGATTTCCAGTCCCGGCGTCGCGAAAAAACTCGGCATCGGTATGGTATTCCAGCACTTCTCGCTGTTCGAGGCGCTGACCGCGGCCGAAAACATTGCCCTGTCGCTGGACGACGGCTCGCCGATCAACAGCATCGCTGCGAAGGCGAGGGCGCTTTCCTTCAGCTACGGCCTGCCGCTCGATCCTGAATCGCTGGTCGGCGACCTGTCGGTAGGCGAACGCCAACGCATCGAAATCATCCGTTGCCTGTTGCAAACGCCTCAGCTCATCATTCTGGACGAGCCGACCTCGGTGCTGACGCCGCAGGAAGCCGACAAGCTGTTCGAGACGCTGGAGCGCCTGCGTTCGGAAGGCAAATCCATCCTCTACATTTCGCACCGGCTCGAAGAGGTCAAACGCATCTGCGACCGCGCCACCGTGTTGCGCCACGGCAAGGTTGTCGGCCACTGCAATCCGCGCGAGGAAACCGCCTCTTCGCTGGCTCGCATGATGGTCGGCAACGAGGTGCAGGCCGTGGTGCGCGCGCCGGTCGAGGGCATCGACAAGGCGCAGCCGCTGCTCGAAATCCGCAATCTCAGCCGCAAACCGGCAACGCCGTTCTCGATCCCGCTCAAGGGCATCAGCCTGAACGTCCGGGCGGGCGAGGTGATCGGCATCGCTGGCGTCGCCGGCAACGGCCAGGGCGAGTTCTTCGAATCCGTCTCCGGCGAAGTGCCGCAGCAGGATGCATCCTCGGTGCGCATTCGCGGCAAGGACGCAGGCGGCCTCACCATCACCGGGCGCCGACTGCTGGGCGCTGCCTTCGTGCCGGAGGAGCGCCTCGGCCACGGTGCGGCACCGCGCATGAAGCTTTCCGAAAACCTGCTGCTGTCGCGCCATGCCACCGACGGCAAGGCGTTCGTCGGTTCCGGCGGGATGATGAAGAGCGGTGCCATCCAAGCCGCGTCCCAACGCATCATCGAGGCGATGGATGTGCGCAAGAGTGCGCCGGATCCGGAGGCCGCGGCCCTTTCTGGCGGCAATCTGCAGAAATTCATCGTCGGCCGTGAACTCGACCGCCGGCCAAGCGTCATGGTGGTGAACCAGCCGACCTGGGGCGTGGATGCGGGCGCTGCCGCTCATATCCGCCAGGCCTTGATCGAGTTGTCGCGCAGCGGATCGGCGGTGCTGGTGATCAGCCAGGATCTCGACGAGCTGTTCGAGATATCGGATGCGATCGCGGTCATGCACAATGGCGAGCTGTCGAAGCCTATGCCGATCGCCGAGGCAACCTTCGAAAAGGTAGGTTTGCTGATGGGCGGCGCCGAACCAGGCCACGCCGAACACTCGCTGGAGACGGCATGATGCGCCTCGAACTCGTCAAACGCCCGCAGCGTTCCATGCTGTTTTCGGCCCTGTCGCCGTTCATCGCCTTCGCGCTGACCATCATTGCCGGCGCCGTCATGTTCGCGCTGCTCGGCGTCAATCCGCTGACCGCGTTCAATATCTATTTTGTCGAGCCGATCAGCCAGGTCTGGCAGCTGCATGAGCTGGCGATCAAGGCAGCGCCGCTCATCCTGATCGCCGTCGGCCTGTCGGTCTGCTACAAGGCCAACATCTGGAACATCGGCGCCGAAGGCCAGTTCATCCTCGGCGGCATTGCCGGTTCGATGGTTCCCGTGCTGTTTCCGCAGTTCGAAGGTCCGCTGGTGCTGCCGCTGATGCTGTTGCTCGGCATGGTCGGCGGCGCGGCCTATGCCGCGATCCCGGCTCTGCTCAAGACCCGCTTCGGCACCAACGAAATCCTGACCAGCCTGATGCTGGTCTACGTCGCGCAGCTCTTCCTTGATTGGCTGGTGCGCGGACCCTGGCGCGATCCGCAGGGCCATGGTTTCCCGCAGACCATCCAGTTCAACGATTCGGCCGTGTTGCCGGAGCTGATGCCGGATGCCGGGCGAGCAAACTGGGGTTTTGTCTTCGCATTGGTCGCCGCGGTGCTGGTCTGGATCCTGATGAGCCGCATGCTGAAAGGTTTTGAGGTGCGCGTGCTGGGCTCAAGCCCGCGGGCAGGGCGCTTCGCCGGCTTCGGCCTCAACCGCATGGTCTTTTTTGCTTTCCTGCTGTCAGGCGCGCTGGCGGGACTCGCCGGCATCTCCGAGGTCTCGGGCGCCATCGGGCAACTGCAGCCTGTCATTTCGCCCGGCTATGGCTTCACCGCCATCATCGTGGCTTTCCTTGGCCGTCTCAACCCGCTCGGCATCGTTGCCGCCGGTCTGGTGCTGGCGCTGACCTATCTCGGTGGCGAAGCGGTGCAGAGCGCGCTCGGCATCTCCGACAAGGTGGCGCGGGTGTTCCAGGGCATGCTGCTGTTCTTCGTGCTCGGCTGTGACACGCTCATCCACTACCGCATCCGCGTGATCGGCCTGGCGCTGACCAAACCGGAAGGTGCCGCGAAACTCGATGCCGCCCCGAAGTTGAAGGAAGCCCGTTGATGGACATCACCGTAAACATCCTTCTGACCATCGCCACGGCGGCAACGCCGCTGCTGATTGCGGCAATCGGCGAACTGGTGGTCGAGCGGTCCGGCGTGCTCAATCTCGGCGTCGAGGGCATGATGATCATGGGCGCTGTCGGCGGATTCGGCGCGACCTATCTCACCGGCTCGCCCTGGATCGGCCTTTTGGCGGCAATCGCCATGGGCGCGGTGTTCTCGCTGCTGTTTGCCGTCATGACTCTGTCGCTGGCCACCAACCAGGTGGCGACCGGCCTGTCGCTGACGCTGCTCGGCCTTGGCCTGTCCGGCATGATGGGCACCAGCTTTGTCGGCCAACCCGGCGAAAGGCTGCCCAACCTCTACATTCCCGGTCTGACGGAAATGCCTGTCGTCGGCAGGCTGCTGTTCGGTCAGGACCCGATCTTCTACATTTCGATCGCGCTCACCGCGGCCGTCATGTGGTTCCTGTTCAAGACAAGGACCGGACTGACGCTGCGCTCGATCGGCGACAGCCACACCTCGGCCCATGCGCTTGGCATCCAGGTCATCCGCTATCGCTATCTCGCGGTGATCTTCGGCGGCGCCTGTGCCGGGCTTGCCGGCGGCCATCTGTCGCTGGTCTACACGCCGCAATGGGTCGAGAACATGAGCGCCGGCCGCGGCTGGATCGCGCTGGCGCTGGTGGTGTTCGCCTCCTGGCGGCCATGGCGGGTGCTGGCCGGCGCCTACATCTTCGGCGCGGTGTGGATCGGCCAGCTTCATGCACAGGCTTTTGGCATTCCGGTGCCTTCACAGTTCCTTTCTTCGCTGCCCTATCTGGCAACCATCGTGGTTCTCGTTCTAATCTCGCGCAACAAGCGTCTGACGATGATGAACACGCCGGCTTCCTTGGGGCAGCCATTCGTTCCGGATCGTTGACAATAAAAACAAACGGGAAGCTCCAAGGCTTAACTCAGAGAGGTAACACAATGAAAAAACTGCTTATTGCCCTGATGACCACGACCGCCGCCATGTCGCTGGCAGTGACGGCGGAAGCTGCGGACAAGCTGAAGGCATGCTGGGTCTACACCGGCCCGATCGGCGACTTCGGCTACTCCTACCAGCACGACCAGGGCCGTCTCGATGTGGAGAAGGCGCTCGGTGACAAGGTCGAAACAGCCTATCTCGAAAACGTCTCGGAAGGTCCCGACGCCGACCGCGCTTTCGAGCGCCTGGCGCGCGAAGGCTGCAAGCTCATCTTCGGCACCTCCTTCGGCTTCATGGACCCGGAAGTGAAGGTCGCCAAGAAATTCCCCAAGGTGATGTTCGAGCACGCCACCGGCTACAAGACCGCTGACAATCTCGGCATCTACAATGCGCGTTTCTACGAAGGCCGCTACGTGCTCGGCCAGATCGCCGCCAAGGAATCGAAGGCCGGCGTTGCCGGCTACATCGTTTCCTTCCCGATTCCCGAAGTGGTGATGGGCATCAACTCCTTCATGCTCGGCGCACAGTCGATCAACCCGAACTTCAAAGCCAAGGTCGTCTGGGTGAATTCCTGGTTCGATCCGGGCAAGGAAGCCGACGCCGCCAAGGCGCTGTTCGACCAGGGCGCCGACATCATCGTCCAGCACACCGATTCGACCGCTGCCCTGCAAGTGGCCGAGGAGCGGGGCCTGAAGGGCTTTGGGCAGTCTTCGGACATGATCAAGTTCGCGCCCAAGGCGCAGTTGACTTCGCTCACCGATGATTGGGGCCCCTATTACATCAGCCGGGTCCAGGCAGCCCTCGACGGCACCTGGAAGCCGGGCAATGTCTGGCTCGGCATCAAGGACGGCGCCGTCAAGCTCGCCCCTTATACCAACATGCCCGACGACGTGAAGGCGATGGCCGAAGCCACCGAAAAGAAGATCTCCGACGGCTGGAATCCCTTCACCGGGCCGATCGCCAAGCAGGACGGCACGCCATGGCTGAAGGATGGCGAAGTCGCCGACGACGGCACGCTGCTCGGCATGAATTTTTATGTGAAGGGCGTCGACGACAAGCTGCCGAAATAACCAGCGCGAGACATGAGACGGAGGGGCGCCGCGAGGCGCCCTTCTTCATTCGGCGGGCTGTGCGCCGGCAGAGGGGCGATGAAACCGCGTTCGTCCGGCATCGACCACACGGCCGAGCCAGAACCTGAGCAACCGCTGTACCGGTCGTTCGCAGGTGCGCCAGATCGCCCACGAAATGAAAAGCATGAGCACGACGCAACCAAGGGCGGCAATCCATTTGCCGACAAGGGGCGTTGCCGCATTGATGGCGAGATAGCCGATCTCCTGATGCAGCAGATAGAGCGGATAGGTCAGCCCGCCCAGCGCCAGGGTGAGCGCCGATGCCCTCACACGGTGGCGCAGCAGCACCGCGCCGATCAGGGCCGCGTGCATGACGGCGTTGGCGAGGACAAGATTGGCCGAGGAGACGGCAATGCCGTAGTGGCCGAGCATCCAGCGCTGCGTCACCGACAGCGTTCCGCAGGAGATCAGGAACGCGGCGGCGAGCAGCAGCAGGGCCGGCACAGAACGGCCATGCGAATGGATGTGGTGGACCAGCACGCCGGCGGCGAAGAACGGGCCGAACTCCGTGAGGAACAGCAGCCTGGCTCCGCCGCTGCCGATGAAGAACTCGTTCAAGGCCGAGATTGCCAGCCAGATGAAGATCAGCTCCAGCTTGCGTTTCTGGAAGAGCCCGGTGAACAGGGCCAGCGTGATCCATCCGTAGAACACCAGTTCAAGCACGATCGACCAGTAGACGCCGTCCATGAAGGGTTGGCCGAAGGCCGGCGCGAACATCGACAGGTTGGCGACATACTGGCTGAAAGAGGCTGGAAGCAACGGTGTGCCGGCAAGGGTGAGAACTGCGAAGGTGATCGTCATGCAGAACAGAAAACCCGGATAGAGGCGAACGAACCGCGCGATCGCAAACTGATCCCAGCTCCGGTTTTCCGCCGACCAGGCAATGACGAAACCGCTGATCAGGAAGAACAGATTGACGCCGAGATAGCCGTAGAGGGCGAACGGTGCGGCAAGCGGATAGCCCTGCGCGAGGTAGCCTTCGGCGGCCGCGCCGCGAAAGAAATAGTGAAAGAACACGACAGCAAGTGCTGCCGCCAGCCTGAGCAAATCCAGCGTCGCGATGTAATTTTGTTCCGCAGATCTGGTGTTCATCCGCATTCCCCCGCATCTCCGGTCCGCAAACCATAGAGCGGATCGCGGCTGAGCGGGTTAAAAGGCTGAACTATCGTCAGATGTAGTAAATACGGCCCTCAGACCGCCGAACCATAAAGGTCATAGGCGTCGGCGCGATCGATCTTGACAGTGACGACATCGCCCTGGCGCAAAGGGCGGCGCGACTGGATATGCACCGAGCCATCGATCTCGGGCGCGTCGTATTTGGTGCGGCCCTTTGCCGACGTGCCATGCGCCTCGTCGATCAGCACCGGCAGGCGCTTGCCGACCTTCTTGGCCAGCTGCGTTGCCGAAATCTTCTGCTGGCGCTGCATGAAACGGTGCCAGCGCGCCTCCTTGATCTCCTGGGGAACCTGTTCGAGACCGAGATCGTTGGAGCGGGCGCCGCGGACCGGCTCGTATTTGAAGCA
>NZ_RZTC01000067.1:23886-37714 GCF_004023165.1 Mesorhizobium sp. M7A.F.Ca.MR.176.00.0.0
CGATCTTGGCCTCGTCGAGCCAGTCGAGCAGCATCTCGAAATCATCGTCCGTCTCGCCGGGGAAGCCGACGATGAAGGTTGAGCGAATGGCCAGATCCGGGCAGACCTCACGCCAGCCGCGAATGCGCTCGAGCGTCTTTTCGCCGTGTGCCGGCCGGCGCATGTTCTTCAATACCTGCGGCGAAGCGTGCTGGAAGGGGATATCCAGGTAAGGGAGGATCTTGCCCTCTGCCATCAGCGGGATGACGTCGGCGACATGCGGGTAGGGGTAGACATAGTGCATGCGCACCCAGATGCCGAGCTTGCCCAGTTCCTCGGACAGATCGAGGAATTTTGCGCGCACCTCACGGTCGCCGAACATCGACGTCTGGTACTTGATGTCGATGCCGTAGGCGCTGGTGTCCTGTGAGATCACCAGAAGTTCCTTGACCCCGGCCTTGGCCAGTTTCTCGGCCTCGCGCAGCACATCGGCCGCCGGCCGCGAGACGAGGTCGCCACGCAGTGCCGGAATGATGCAGAAGGTACAGCGGTTGTTGCAGCCTTCGGAAATTTTCAGATAGGCGTAGTGGCGCGGCGTCAGCTTGACACCCTGCGGCGGCAAAAGATCGACATAAGGGTCGTGCGAAGGCGGCGCGGCCTCATGCACGGCAGCCATCACGCTCTCATAGGCCTGCGGCCCGGTGATCGCCAGCACATTGGGGTGCTTTTCGCGAATGACGTCCGGCTCGGCGCCCAGGCAACCGGTGACGATCACCCGGCCGTTTTCCGAAAGCGCGGAGCCGATGGCGTTGAGCGACTCGTCGCGAGCGGAATCGAGAAAGCCGCAAGTGTTGACGACGACAAGGTCGGCGCCGTCATGCTTGCGGGCGATTTCGTAACCTTCGGCGCGCAGGCGCGTGATGATGCGCTCCGAATCCACAAGGGCCTTCGGGCATCCAAGACTGACAAAACTCACGCGTGGAGCGGACATAGAGCGTTTCCGGGCTTTTCAGGATTGCCGGCGCAGTACCACACTTATTGCGGCATTGGTATGGGCACGCCCGCGATGCGGCAAAACGCACGGCGGTCTTGCTTCCACGGCGTGAAGATGCCGATGTCCGCCAGCCTCAGCCGACCGCACCGTTTACATGCGGCCAAACCTCCACCGCGCCACGATAGATCATGTCCACAGCCACATAGAAAATGATCAGCAGGCCGACATAGGCAATCCAGCGGTGGCGATGCAGCAGCTTGGCAATGAAAGTCGCGGCCAGCCCCATCAGGGCGATCGACAGCACCAGGCCGATGATCAGCACCGGAAAATGGTCACGCGCCGCTCCAGCCACCGCCAGCACGTTGTCGAGCGACATCGACACATCGGCGACGACAATCTGCAAGGCAGCCTGGCCAAGGGTCTTGCGCTTCGTCTTGCCGGCGACCGCCTGGTCGTTGTTGAGGTCCGAATTCGACAGTGCCTCGGTCGCTTCCAATTCATCGGCATGGGACGTACGCAGCTCGCGATACATCTTCCAGCAGACCCACAGCAGCAGGATGCCGCCGGCGAGCAGCAGGCCGACGATCGCCAGCAGCTTGACGGTAATTGCGGCAAACCCGATGCGCAGCACCGTTGCCGCCACCACGCCGAGAAGAATCGCCTTCTTGCGTTGTTCGGCTGGCAGGCCGGCCGCGGCGAGGCCGATGACGATCGCATTGTCGCCAGCCAGCACGAGGTCGATGGCGATGACCTGGAGCAGGGCGGTCAGACTGGCAGCGCTGAAAAAAATGTCCATCGACAGGAAGCCCTTGCTGATTTGCCGAGTGTTCGTCGATTATCCAGAGGCCCTAACTTGGTGGTCCCCTGGCGTCAAGGGATACGCGTGGCTGCATCACCGAAGGAGCGTTGCGTCAAGCCGGATCAGGCTTTGCGGCACTCGCCGGCAGCCGGGCAAAACCATGGCCGATCACAAATCAATCGTAGAGATTGTACTTTGCCCAGTCGGCTTCTGGAATCTCGTCCCCGATCCGGTAACGGAGCTGCAGAACTTCCATATGGTCCGGCGCGGTCTGGCACTTGAATTTCAGCCGGTACCACTGCCCCTTGCTGCGAAACGCAGCACCCGAGCTCTTGATTGCATCGGCGCCCATCTCGGGCGTGGCGAAGGCGTAGGCGACGACGCGATCGGCTTTGAACTTGCGATCGTCATGGGTGATGCGGTCGAGCACTTCGGCGTCGCAACGCTGTTCAAGACGGGTTTGGGGATCGAGTTTCATCAGACCGGCGCGCAATGCATTGTCCATTGCGCTGGCTGGAAAACTCAGTGTCACTGACGCCAAGGCGGTCATGCAGAGCTTCTTCATGGGCGGGACAACCAACATATTTTGTCGGAGAAATCAACCGAGCGAACCGCCTCGGACGCCGCGGGAATCTTCAATCATATGGCCGGTGCGTTCAAAATTGCGTGTCGGGATTCGTCGTGCGATGCCTGCGGCCAACGGACCAAAGACGCACGGCCGGCATCGGTGAGATCGTAAAGGCCGCGGTCGACGCGCGCGAACCAGCCATAGACATTGTGCTGCAGGATTTTCGGCGCGATCGGCGTCACCGCCTTCAGATCTCGCGGCCGCCTGGGTCCGTCCGCCATGGCGGCAGCGCAGGCGAGGGCGCTTTGGCGATAGGCCGTCATGATCGGATTGCGCGATCCTCCTCCGGCAACCGGATCGCCGCGACGGCGCTGGTGCTCGTCGACCAGACGAGAGCGCCGGCGGGCATTCTTGCGCGGCGCCAGCGCGATCGGGCTGAGAAGCACCTCGACCCGGTCCGTCGCGGTCACACCGAGCAGGCCGAAGCCAAGACGGCGGCAGAGATTGCGGAACCTGGCATCGCTTTCGCGGCCCTTGCCGCGGGCCGACATGCGCGCGGCCAGCCACACCTCGTCGCAGGCCGCCGCGCGATCGACACCTTGCAGCACCAGTTCGAGATTGAACTGCAGCTTCAACTCGCAGATGACGACAACCGGCGGCTCCCCCTCGCGCATTGCAACAACATCGCAGCCGCCGATCTCGCCTTTGACGACGAAGTCGAGGCTTTCGAGGAACCGCTTCACCGGCGCATAGAGTGAGGTTTCGTTCATGCCTCAAGGTTTAGCCGATTCGACGCGAAAAGCCTTCCCGGGGTTCGGCGTTCCACGGCCCGAAAGCGGATCGGGGTGGATACCGCACCGTCGGGCCATCTGTCAGGCTTCGGTGTTCGGCACTGCCCGGTTCGGCAGCTTCCTGCGGCGCAGGAGGGGATAGCCGATCTGACCGAAATAGGTGGAAGGGATCGGATCGTCGACGCCGTACTTTTCCGGCACCTTGTCGCCGGTGGGATTGTAGGTGCCGAACAGCATGTCGAGGAAAGGCAACTGCCCGGCGAAGTTCTTGTCATAGGCTTCGCGCTGGTTGGCATGGTGCCAGCGATGGAACTGCGGGCTGGCGATCAGCCACTTCAAAGGGCCGAACGGAATCCGCACGTTTGAATGCACAAGCAGCGTGTGTCCAAGGTAGATGGTCGAAAAGACGGCGATCGAGGCTTCCGAGAAGCCGAGGAAAAAGATCGGCGTCAGCGATATCGCCTTTGTGACGATGGCGTCGACGGGGTGATTGTGGAAGGCCCCGAGCCAGTCGAGTTCCTCAATGCCGTGGTGAACGGCATGGAACTTCCAAAGCGCGGGGATTTTGTGGAAGGCCCGATGTGTCCAGTAGACGCCGATATCGGTAATCACGATGATTTCGGCAACCTGCAGCCAGACGGGCTGGCCGCTGACGGCCTGCGTTATCGCCGGCGGGACAAGGAGCGCAGCGGCACCGAGCGCGCCTGCCGCCATCATGACGATGGCCAGCTTTATGATGAAGCCGTTGAACAGCAGATAGATCAGATCGACAGCGAAGCCCTTGCGGAAGATCTTCTGCGGCCGCTCGGCAAAAAGATGTTCGAACGGAATGAAGATCAGCGCGCAGATCAACAGTGCCTTGATGCCGAAGATATCCATCGATTCGCCTCTGCTGCCGGCGCGCCGCCTGCTCCCTCGAGAAGAAACATATCTCCCTTTCCAAAGGCTAAAGGCTCTGTAAGGGCGCTGACGCACGGAACGTGCAAGCAATGTCGCCGAACGCAACGGCTCGGAGCAATGGGACCGTCGAACGCGGTTCTTTGACACGGCTCGAACCGTTCGTGTCCTAGCCGTCAAGACCCCAAAGATCCGGGTTGCGTTTGAAATACTCAATCAGCATCTCGGTGAGGACGCGCACTTTCCGCGTAGGATGCTGCCCCGGCGGGCGTACGACATACGCAGCTCCCGGAGGTACCGGATAGCGTGTCATGATCGGGACCAGCGCGCCGGAGGCCACATGTTCATGTGTAATGCAATCGGGGAGCCAGGCGATGCCGAGACCCGCCGCCGCCGCCGCGGCAAGCGCCGTGGCGCTGTCGGCCTTGAATCTTCCCTGCGGCTGGACCGTAACAATCTTGCCGCCATCCATGAACTGCCAGGCTTCCGTTCCCTGCATGAGGGCCTGATGGGGGACGAGTTCGTCCGGAGTCTCGGGTGACGCGTGCGCTTTGATGTAGTCCGGGCTCGCGACAAGCTTTCCATGGATAGGCCCGACGCGCTTCGCGATCAGGTTGGAGTCCTGAAGGTAGGCGCCCCGGATCGCGCAATCGAAACCCTCTGCGATGAGATCGACGAAGCGATCGCTGTATGAAGTATGGATGTGAAGATTCGGGTGCAGACGCGCCATTTCCGCGAGCACGGGGGCAAAATGGGTCGCGCCGAAAGTAAGCGGCATGGCAACCCTCAGGCGGCCGCGTAGCTCACCGGTGGGGAAGATCGCTTCCCTGGCCGTATCAATCTCGGCGCTGGCTCGGGCCGCATGATCTCTGAAAGTAATTCCCGCCTCCGTGAGCGCGGCGCCGCGGGTCGTTCGTGCAAGAAGCTGGACGCCAAGCTCCGCCTCAACCCGAAAGAGCCGCCGACTGACGATCGACTTGGAGACGCCGAGTCGGCGGGCGGCGGCCGATACGCCCCCGGCATCGGCCACTACGACGAATGTCTGCAGATCTTCGATGTCCAATCGGCGTTCCTCGTTTCGCGACACAGCTTGCCTGAATATGGCACTATCGCATCATTAAAAGGAACAGCAAATTGCGTTTCGGCAACGTCGCCCGCTGGCGCATGTCTCCCGAAAACCCATGCCGTCCAGACGGCAGAGAAAGGAAGTCTTGATGACCCCTCGTAACGGCCTTGCTTCGCTTCTTCGTCCCGAAGACTCGGTACTCGTTCTTATCGACCACCAGCCCTACCAGCTCTCGAACCTGAACAGCCACGACCCGCATGCAGTGGTCAACAACTCAACGGCCTTGGCAAAGGCCGCGAAGGCCTTCGGCGTTCCCACCATCCTGACGAGCGTCGTTGCCGATCGGGGCGGCCTGATCTTCCCCCACATCACCGACGTATTTCCCGGCCAGGAGGTCATCGACCGGACGTTCATCAATACCTGGGAAGACAGGAAGGTCGTGGACGCGGTCAAGGCGACCGGCCGCAAGCAGCTCATCATCGCCGGCTTGTGGACCGAGATCTGCGTCGCCATGCCGGTTATCCAGGCGTTGGGCGAAGGCTGGGACGTCACGGTCATCGCCGACGCCTCGGGCGGCACGTCGGTCGAAGCGCACGAGGTCGCCATCCAGCGCATGATCGCGGCCGGTGCGA
This sequence comes from Mesorhizobium sp. M7A.F.Ca.MR.176.00.0.0, assembly GCF_004023165.1. Classification (NCBI taxonomy): domain Bacteria; kingdom Pseudomonadati; phylum Pseudomonadota; class Alphaproteobacteria; order Hyphomicrobiales; family Phyllobacteriaceae; genus Mesorhizobium; species Mesorhizobium sp. M7A.F.Ca.MR.176.00.0.0. The sequence continues at coordinate 29,613 of NZ_RZTC01000067.1, forward strand.
ACATGATGACCTGGCTGGCGCTGGCCTCGGAATGGCAGCGCGACTGGGCGCGGACTGAGCACGTCGGCGAGCTGACGGAAGTGCTCAAGCAGCACGTCGCTGGCAGCGGCATCGCGTACCTCTGGGAGCAGCAACTGCTCAACACGCCTGTGCCAAGCACCGCGGGCTGAACTGGGGGAGGTAACGAAACCTGGAGCGACCCAGCGCCAACACGCTGGCTGCTTGTCGAACCGCGTCATCCCGCTCCACAAGACGGCCGCCCATGCCTGAATGCAGGGCGGCCGGTGTCATCAACGATCACTTCCTCCAGCCATTGACCGCGACTTGCAGCCGGCGCAGCCTGACTATCTATCGCCTCATTGAAAGGACCATGGAGATGTTCGGCGGAGCGCTCCCGAGAGGAAATGACCGTCATCCATTCGAACTTCAAAGTCAGCCTGACGCAACCGGACTTGGAACAGAGGACCTTGCAACCAAGCACGAGGTTGTCATCGTGTCTTAGGTACAAACTGCTACCCATGTCTCCGGGCTGGACAATTCGACGTCTGGCGGAGGAAGTGGGATTCGATTCCTGCCACCGACCCAAGAAAATCAAGGCATCCAAGAATTTATTGTTACACAGCATGTTACGCACCAGCCAGACGGTGCGGCCACAAGCTCCAACTCGAGCGGCTCATGTTGGGGCTGATCGTGCCAAGCAACCTGGCGGAAGTCGCGCATGTCGAACTGCTGACCGCACACCGGACAAGTCATGAAGTTGTCGCGCTCGTCGGCAAGCTCGCCGCCGTGCTGCTTGCCTATGATCGGTGGTCCGACATCGGATAGCTTCATCGGCTGCCCAATGCTTTTGCCTCACGCTCCAGCGTCTCACGGTCGTTGCCGTGCTTTTTGATAAGTTCCCGCACTTCAGGGATGGTAAGCTGGAACTTGCTGACGAAATAGCCGACCTCATATTCCTCGTCGCCCGATACCCGGTCGCGGTCGCGAAAATCACGCTTGCTTGTGTCCTCTGGCATGTGTGTTCCTTTGAAAGAAGCACATCTAAAGTGGCTCCGGGTTCCACAAACCTATTTGCGGACGTCACCCCTCGTTTGATCGCGGTAATGATTGAGCTTAGCTAAAATACCCCCGAGCCGATCGGGTCCGCGCGCCTTCAATCGCAATCGTGTGAGTTCAGTGCATGCGTCTGAAATTTATCCCGCCGATGGAGCCGGAGCTGGTCGACAACCCCGCCCGAGGGGGAGGAATGGATTCACGAGATTAAATTCGACGGATACCGCACCCGACTCATGCCGGTACGTCGGCGCGGCGAATGTCAGCTTCAAGTTCGACAAACGCAAGCGGCTGTGGGACCGCGTGCAGGGCAAGGTCGGCGGCCCGGTGCCGAAGGGCCTGAAAAAAGACAAGGCCGAATGGATCAAGCCCGGCTTGGTCGGCCGGGTCAAATTTCTGAGGGGCGAAGAGAAACTACGCCACGCGAAGCTGCTGGACTTCGTGAGGAATGACTAACCTAGAGATGAGGGCTGCCCCCTGGCGGAACAGAACCGTGCGCCTGGCGTTGTGCCGAGATCGACGTCCGAGATCGACGTCTAGGAGAAACGGCATGGTGGCGCCACGCGCGGTCTGGAAGGGCTTTCTGAGGGTCGGTTCCGTGGCATGCGGGGTGAAGATCGTTGGTGCGACAAGCGAGGCATCCAAGATCCACTTCAAGATTCTGAACCGCAAAGACGGTTTACCCGTCAAGAGTGCCTATGTCGACGAAGAGACCGGCGATGTTGTCGAAGCCGAGGATCAGATCAAAGGCTACGAAGCGGACAAGGGCGATTTCATCCACGTCGAGCCGGACGAGATCAAGAAGCTGAAACTGACGTCGCAGCATACACTCGAAGTCGATTCCTTCGTTCCGGTTGCCGAGATCGACACGCGCTATCTCGAAAAGCCCTACTACTTGATCCCGGCAGATGGCGCTTCCCTGGAGGCCTTTGGCGTCCTGCGCGACGCGATGGCCAAGAAGCGCGTCGCGGCACGCTCCTGCGTCGTACTCTATCAGCGCGGGCGCGAAGTGTTGATCCAACCCCTTGGTAAGGGGATGTTGCTGACCGAGTTGCGCACCCACAATGAGATGACATCGGAAGACACTGTCTTCGACGATGTGAAGAGCCCAAAATACGATTCGGATTTGCTCGAAATCGCGGGGCTTCTCATCGACAAGAAGGTGACGAAGTTCGATCCTTCCAAATTCGAGGACACCTATGAGGATGCGTTGATTGCCATGATCGACGCCAAGCGAAAGGGCAAAAAGCCTCCGAAACCGGCGCCGAAACCCAAGGAGAACGTGGTCGATCTGGCCTTGGTTCTTCGAAAGAGCCTCGCCAAGGAAGGCATCGGCCAAGACCAACCAAAGGCGAAGGGCCGCAAATCAGCATAGTTAGAGATAAGGATCACCAACGGAGATCCGCCGCGATATCAAGGATAGCGATTCCCGCGCCGCCTAGGCTCCGAACATTCCGAACAGCGCGTGGCCGCAAGCCGGTCCAAGATGTATGCCAAGACCGACGAGCTTATCGACCGGGTCGCGGCAACCGAGACCTCAGCAAGACGACATGACGGGTGTGAAGGCGGTCACTGCCGAGGTGACGCGCTGGAAGCGGATGGGGCTCGGGGCGCTTGGTGTGACAGGCATGGCCGCCGCCGCTCTGGCATCCCTAGTTACGGCGTACTGGCACGACATCTGCCGCGTGTTGAGAGGCGGATAACTCAGTTTTCGCACCCGGCGCCATCGTAGTAGTGGAGGGATCGGCGCCGGCGTCGGCGCTTCGGTCGGCGGTAGTGGAGGGATTGGAGCCGGCGTCGTTGCCTCTGTAGGGGGCAGTGGCGGCGTCAACGCCGGCGCCGGCGCCAATGTCGGCGGCTCGAGCGGTGTCAGCGCCGGTGTCGGCGCTTCCGTCGGGGGCAGCAACGGCGTAAATGCCGGTGCGGGTGCCAATGTTGGCGGATCTGGCGGCATCACTGCCGGTCTCGGCGTCAATGTTGCGAACGAGCGGCGTCGGTGTGGGCGTAGGCGTGGGCACGAATCCCAGCAACCCGTCCAACCCAAGCAATCCCAGCAAGCCGAATATTCCCAGTGTGGTCGCCGACATGTCGGACAGCCAAGTGGCACGGATGAAGAAGCGATGTGTCGACGTGCTCAGCAGCGCAGGCACCTATGATCGCGATCTGCGTCAGCTCTGTTTGTTGATTGCTAGGCGATAGGCGCCGAACGCAGAGCGCGGCTGCTTCAAAAAGTACCGCAAGGTGGCGGGCTTTTTTGTGCATTAGTGGAACCTGATATGCCGAGGCTGGTTGGAAAAGCGGCAGCGTCCCCCGCTGCCGGTCGAAGTCCCCAAACCTCGACCGGGTCCGCCTCTGCCCGCCAGTAGGGGCGGACCCACTGGAACATAGCTCCGAAAATGAAGTTTGGATCGCGCTCGGTTCCCCTGGCCGAGCAGAACACCGGAAGGCCCGTCACTGCTTCCCAGTCGCGGCTTTTTTCTATGGAGGTTGGCCAGAGAAAGGTCGGTTCCCGGCTACCTCTACCGCTACCCTGAACTGCTGGATTTCGTTGCCGTTGGTATCACAAGGCGCGAACCAGCCCCAGAACGCGCCAGCTCCTCAAGGATCTCGGTTACAGGTTCCAGCGTTACGAAAGATTTGATCGCAGGTGGCCCGCCACCGTCTCGACACCAGCGGCGGGCCTTGCTCGGCTGTCTCAAGGATATTTCCTTACCAAGCGCATTTGCGAACTTTGAATTCGGAGACATGTTCCCAACGCATGAAGAATTAGCGGAACCGAATGTTGCGCCGAATATTGTGCCAGATGAGCGAGCGCGGAATTAACTTTCTCCACCGATGGATGACGAACAACGTTCCTGAGACGGCCAGAGCCGATGTGATCGCGGTTGATGAACTCACGCATAAGCTCATAGCCGACGCTCGGTCCCTGGGGATCAAACGAGGAGAGATCGACGAGGAGGTCGACAGCCTATACCGCACAATCCTTGCTGCAATTGTGCATCATGATGCGGGGCTGCCCGATTGAGCCCGCTGGCTGGTTCATCGCTCATAACGGATTGATCGGCCCGACTAAGGCGGGATGGTCGTTGGGCTGCTTGTTGATCAGTGTCGAGTTGACGTCGCGACCGACGCGATTGAAATGCAGTTGGCCGTCGATGTCGTGGCTGAGGATATCTTTCAAAACGTCCTTGGGCGTCGCAGGGTCCAACCACGCATCATAGTAGGCTTGGTCGAGAATGACTGGCTGCCGATCGTGCAGGTTCTTCATCGGGTCGCTGGCGGGCTCGGTGATGATGGTGCAACTGGTAATGTCGAGGCTGGAGTTGTAGGCCCACAGGCCAGCAAACGAGAACGGCGCGTGGCCGGGCAAGTAGATATGCCACGGGTCCTTGTTGCCGTCGGCTGGCGAGATGGTCCATTCGTAGAAGCCGTCGGCGGGGATCAGACAGCGCTTCGACTTGAATGCGTCACGGAATGCCGGGGCTGTATCGACGCCTTCGATCCTGGCATTGAACATCGCGGCCTTGGGCATCTCTTTCGCCCAAAAGGGCACGAGCCACCAGCGGCCTTCACGGAGCTTGTGATTGCCGTTTTCGCCGGCGGTGACGAACGGGACTTCCTCCGTCGGCGCGATGTTGTAGCGAGGGGCGTCATTACGGCCGATCTCCGCCGGCGCCGTCAGCCGGTACAGGCGGTGGAGTTCAGACCAGGTCAGGTATCTGGTGTAGCGGCCGCACATGCCTTGCCCCTTATGCCGCAGAAATCTCGATCAGTGGCGAGAGCCGGCCTTCATGACTTCCCGGAGATAGATGTCGGTCTGATGGCGTATTGCCTCCGACAGAGATAACGCAAGACCGACGTCATCGGGATAATTCGCTAAGGCCCAGGTTGCGGTAAGCTGGGAAATAGCCACTTTCTGACTAACATCGGACAGGCCGCGCATTTGCTTGGCCATCTTGCTGACCGCCCTGTCAATCGCAGGGCGCTCACGCTTTACCGTCGCGTAAATCTCGGGTTGTTCGGATTCGGTGGCGATGATCGGTTTCATGGTTGTCTCCAATTTGCCAACAGTGAACAAAATGAGAACGCGAGAGTCAAGAGGCTCTTGACCGGGAGGAATATGTTCCTCTTTTATGAGCCATGGCGCATGATCCGATCGACACGCTGGGCAAGGCGACCCGGCACAATATGCTTGTGAAAGCAGAATGCAGCTGCGGCAATGTCCGCTACTGCCGATCGGCCGATTTGATGATGGTCTACGGCGGCGGCGTCGATCCGCAGGCGCTGAAGTTTGATTGCAGTCGCTGCAAGCCGCAGATCAAGATCACGCTAGTGGAGGTGCATCCGGAGCATTTGCCGAAGCGCCTGGTGATCCATAAGCCTATGAAGATCGACGGCAAGATCCACTGGCACACCGAGCGGTTTAGGGGGTAGCCGTGGCTAGGTCAAAACCCTCAAAACAATTATCGCGGGCAGAAATCGAGCGCTTTCTGGTGACAGCGGAAGCGCTGCACCTAAGCATCGTCAAACCGTTTATATCGCCGCATTGCGACCACTACAGGCAGACGCGCGTTTTGCACGAGGTGCTGTTAAAGGCGGTGCGGGAAGTCACCGGGAAAGAGGTCGAGTTCATCCGGTGGAACACCACTGGACCGGTGCTGCCCCCTAAGGCTGGGTAAGCGCCTAGCGGCAGGGATCGATCAGGCCGAACCCACAGAACTGACAATGCCGGCGATGCGGATAGCGACGGCATCAAGTCCGCCGTCGTAAATTTTCGTCAGGACGCGTTCCGCAGCTTCAGCCCTTTGGGCAGTGCACCCGAGAAGGTCGCCACCGCCCAACCTTGCCGGCCTGTTGGCGACGCAATCCCAAACTCCCCACGATCCGTCGCGCTCAATATGACAGTAGAATCTGTGCTGGTGATTTTCCATGCAACGTAAACCCCCCAGCATCCCCTTTGGGGTCCAATCTATCCAGGAAGGTGGTTAATGGGCCCCACGTTTGCCGATCGCACTTTAGGTTGGCCGGGGTGGTCCGTTGCCCCACGGTGGATCCCCGACTGCACCGGCCATTCCTCCACGAGACCCGCCGGCGCGCGTCAGACGGCTGTCGATGAGGAATCGGCGAGATGCGGGAACAGAGTTCAGACGCCGACGTTTTTTCCTCAGCTCACGCGATTGCGCGTGTAGAACTAAACGGAGGAGAAAATGAGCATCAAAATGCTTACGATGGGCGCAATGGCGCTCGCAATGATGACGGGCTCAGCGCTGGCTGGCAGCAGCACCACTTCCGCGCTCGATGATCCTGCAAAGATGTCACCTTTCTTCACGGATGCCGGCATGAAAACTTTGAGGTCGGAAGCGGATTTCAAGACCGCATGGATGTCGATGAAACCGGATGAACAAAAGGCGGTGCTGAAAGACTGCGGCGATACCGCGCTCAACACGTCGCACGCTGATTTCTGTGCCATGGCCAAGAAGATGGGCGGCTGAGAATAACCGCTCTAGGCATAGTTCCCGAAACGTATTTGGCCCGTCCCTTAAGGCACGGGCCTTTTTCTGCGGGCCATTCCCTTGCGAGCCTTGTTGCTAAGCGCTCCCGTCGGTCTCGCTTTCCTCGTCAATCATCCGGACCGGCAGATAGGCGTTCGTTTCCAGCCACTCACGCAAGACGATTTGGATGAGGTCCGACCGGCCGATTTTCATTTCGGCCGCAATGGAGTTCAGTGCGTCCTCCGTGGCTGGCTCTAGGGGAGGCCGGCGACGTTCCGGAGCAACGATGCAGCCCGCCGAAGGATGATCTGAAGGTCCGCCCGAGACATGTCGGCTATGCCATCGGCGGCGTTCTCAAGCTCATGGCGAAGGATGATCGGGGCATCGCTTCCATCCCGAAGGCAACAACGAAGTAATACGCAGCAATTTCAGTTGAATTATCTGCCAGTTTTAAGACTAAGCGAGTAAAAGCGCATGCCCGCCCGGCGTGCTGCCATCCGAGGAGCCGTCCTTGGCCTCTACGGCCCCGAACCGATCCACGAAGGCGAAGCTCTAACCAAGGCGTTCATTTAGACAGTCGGCGTCTGACGAAGGAAGCCCGCCGCTGAAGGACACAGACAGCGACGGGCCTTTGCACCAGAGCTTGGGCTTGAGGGAGGGGAAATCTCAAGCAAGCACATTTCCAACTTCGATTGCGGATGCATGTTCCAGCCCTACGAGAAAGATTTACGGCTAAGCCGGCGCCTGACGAAGTAGATGCGTCACTGGCTTTGAGGGAAATCAGTGACGGGCCTCAGCTCGGGTGTTTCAACGAGTTATCCTTACACTTGGATGCAAGCAACCCACGGAGCATGCGGAACAGGCTCCTTGCAGTCTTCTCAGGGCGCGCCAGAGCTGAGTTCGCGTAAGCCGCTCGGGAAAGAACCTTGGCACATGGCCGCTAGGGCGGAGATGCCGACGCGAAGGTCATCGAAGGGATCTTCATCGCCAAAGATCATGACGAACAGCATTGTTGGTCGGTAGAGAGAGAGGCCAAGCGCAGTCTCCAGTTCATCCTTGCATGCGCTGGCATCTCGATGAAACACCTCGCCGGCGCTTCCGAAGAAATTTCGTACGATTTTTACCAAGTGTCGCCTTGTACACAAATGATAATGACCGTTGCCGGCTTTGGAGCCATTCTTCAGCACTTAACATCATCATTATTCAAAGGACGTTCATATGAAATTCCGCATCGGCGGCGAGCAACCTATCTTCACCGAAGAACTGGGCACGCTGAGAATTGTATTCTCGCAGCTTTGTGAGGAACACGAGATTCCAACGACTTCTGGTGAGGCCGGGGGAATCGCCTCAGAGTTGGTCCGACTGTTTCAAACAGGCATTAAAGACGAGACTGTGCTGATGGTCTTGATGCGCGCCAAATTGAACCACCGGCTGGCCCAGTCCGTAGGCTAGTCTGACACGGTGGAGTGGTCGGTTGGGACCGCAGCCGTGTGGAGGAGAATTTATGTTGTACCCTGGTCACTGCCTTGGTCCGTGCGAGATTGAAATGTTGTCTCG
>NZ_RZTC01000068.1:0-28193 GCF_004023165.1 Mesorhizobium sp. M7A.F.Ca.MR.176.00.0.0
ATCTCCGGCTCGGTCTCGGCGGCAACGAAGGCTGAGATGCGCCTGGCGATCTCGTCGGCAGGCGCCGCCGCGTGGTAGCGGCGAAAGATCACCGTGCCGCTGCTGGTCGACATGGCATGGTAGCGCTTGCCGCGTTCCGCACCTGACAGGTCGAGCCCGGTTTCCTCGCGCACCTCACGGATCATGTTGAAATCGACGTCGACCAGCCCATCGCGAAAATCGATCGGCTCGAACGAGCCGGCGGCGAAATAGACGCGGCCGGCGTTGACTGTGTGAGGACCCATGCGGATCGCCACCAGCGCATTGTCGCCGGCCACCAGCATGGCATGGGCATAGGCATGCTCGGCGCCCGAATTCTCGCGCCGCTTCCGCCACAGCATGAACGTCGAGTAGTTGACCGCATGGCAGCGGCCGATGAGACGGCTGTCGCGGTAGGCGAGTTGCGACAGCAGCACCACCATGCCGTCGAACAGCGCCGGATTGGTAGCGATTTCGTGCTGCCAGTTCTCGGCGATCGCCTCTGCATTGTCCCTTGCGAAAGGGTGCGGACCGGGATCGAGCCGGACGTCGATGTCGTCGACCGGCAGGATGACGTTGCGCGGAAGGTCGAAACTCATGCGTCAGGTCATGTCCAGCGTGATCGCCACTGGGCAATGGTCCGATGCCTTCGGCCGGTCCCAGCCGGCGCGCGGAAACCGGTCGACCTCCTGCCCCGGCGGAAAGATGGTGCGCCAGGGCTGGCCGTTGCGGATGATGTCGGGAACGGCCGTTGCGTTGCTGGCGGCGAGCCCCTTCGACAACAGGATGTAGTCGAGCTGGCACAGATGCCGCTCTTCGGGTCCTCGCGTGTGGTAGAAACTCCAGCGGTTCATCTCCGGCCGCCGCTCAACGACATTTTCGCAAAAGCCGCCTGCCGTCAGCACGTTGATGCAGGACAGGGCTTCGTCGACCACCTCGAAGCGATAGCCGTCGATCGCATCGCCGGCCACCTTCACGCGCTGGCGATAATCATTCATGTCGCCGCATATTGCCCAGCTCTTGTCGGCGGCATAGTCCTTGCCGAAGCGCTCCTCGATGATGCGGCGCACGGCCTGCGCCTCTGCGATGCGCACCGGCATCGTCGCCTCGCGCCCGTCGAGCCCGTTGCGCGGCGAGCCCATCGACTTGAAATGCACGAGATAGAGCGTCAGCGGCACGCCGCCCACGGTGATGTCGATCTCCAGGCAGTCGCGCCGGAAAATGCGCTCATTGGCCTGATTGCCCAGTGCCTCGAGTTCCGGCGTGTGCAGCCCGAACTGCTCGTAGGTGACATAGGCATGGCTGGTCATGCGCACGAATTCGATCGGCTGGCCCTGCGCGGTCTCGTTGCGCATCATCACGGCAACGTCGATGCCGCGCGAATCATTGCCCGATGTGGTGTATTTCTGCCGGTAGCCCTGCCCCACCATCTTGAACAAATAGCCGTATTCGAAGGCCTTCAGCGCTTCGATGTTGTCGACCTCCTGCATGCAGATGATGTCGGCGCGGGTGGCAGCGATCGCCAGCGCCGTCAGTTGGCGCGTGTCGTCGGACTGGGCGATGGCGCGGGCCTGCTCCAGGATCCTGTATTCCGCCTCGCTCTGGATATCGAACAGCGCCAGCGTTCGATCCTCGTTGAGCTGGTTGCGATAGCCGGAAAAATCGAACCTGTTCATCAGGTTCTCGACATTGAAGGTGGCAAGGCGCAGCGACATGCCATGACCTTTGCCCGCAAGTGCTTCGGAAAACAAGCGCGCAGGACCACCATCTGAGATCGATTGGTCCTGGGTGCGTTCGCGTCATGGTTGACGGAACCTTTCCGTTCATCCGCCGTTCAGATGCAAACATCCATTGTTGCCCCATTCCTCGGGTGGGCGCGGGGCCTGTAACTCTTGGAGAGTGCAATGAATTCGCTCTTTTCTTCCACGGTCAAATCGGGGCTGATAGCCCTCGGTATCCTTTCCGGCGTCACGGCACCGTCCGCCGCCGGACCGATCATGCAGCCGGATCTGTCGATACCCACCAGCACGGCGGCGCCGAATGTCACGCCTGTCCGCGACAGCTGGGCGGGCGGCAACAACCGTCAGTTCAACAATGATTGGAGATGGCGCCGGTCGGGCAACTGGAACGGCGGCCGTCGACACTGGCAGGGCGGCGGCGGTCACTGGAATGGCGGAGACAACTGGCGTTGGCGCCATGGTCGCCATCACTATCGCGGCGGCCGTTATTACGATGATGGCGCGAGTGCCGCGATCCTGGGCCTTGGCCTGGGGCTCGGCCTCGGCAGCATGTACAACAATTACGACTACTACGATCGGCCGGCGCCGCGCCGCTACTACCGCGCGGGACGGCTTTCGAGCGCCCATGTCCAATGGTGCTACAACCGCTACCGGTCGTACCGGGCCTACGACAACACCTTCCAGCCCTACAACGGCCCGCGCCAGCAGTGCTACTCACCCTATTGAGCTGACCTGTAGCTGAGCTGACCGACAGAATGAAAAACGGCGCCACTTGGCGCCGTTTTTGTTCATGGAAGCCGCTGTTTTCGAGCGCTTGTGGATTTCGCTCAGTTCTTGGCCTTGTCGACCAGCTTGTTCTTGGAAATCCAGGGCATCATCGCGCGCAGCTTGGCGCCGACTTCCTCGATCTGGTGGCTATCATTGTTGCGGCGGATGCCCTTGAAGCGGGACATGCCGGCGCGGTATTCCTGCATCCATTCCGAGGTGAATTTTCCCGTCTGGATGTCCTTCAGCACGCGCTTCATCTCGGCCTTGGTCTCGGCGGTGATGATGCGCGGACCCGAGACATATTCGCCCCATTCGGCGGTGTTCGAGATCGAGTAGTTCATGTTGGCGATGCCGCCTTCATAGATCAGGTCGACGATCAGCTTGACCTCGTGCAGGCACTCGAAATAGGCCATCTCAGGCGCGTAGCCGGCTTCCACCAGCGTCTCGAAACCGGCCCGGATCAGCTCGACCAGACCGCCGCACAGCACGACCTGCTCGCCGAACAGGTCGGTCTCGCATTCCTCGCGGAAATTGGTCTCGATGATGCCCGAGCGGCCGCCGCCGACGCCGCAGGCGTAGGACAGGGCCAGGTCGAGCGCATTGCCCGAGGCGTCCTGGTTGACGGCGACCAGGCACGGCACGCCGCCGCCCTTCTGGTATTCGCCGCGCACCGTGTGGCCGGGACCCTTCGGCGCGATCATGACGACGTCGACCGTCGACTTCGGCTCGATCAGGCCGAAATGCACGTTGAGGCCGTGCGCGAAGGCGATAGCGGCACCATCGCGGATATTCGGCGCGATCTCGTTCTTGTAGATGTCGGCCTGCAGCTCGTCGGGCGTTGCCATCATCATCAGGTCGGCCCATTTGGCGGCGTCGGCCACGCTCATCACCTTGAGCCCATCGGCTTCGACCTTCTTGGCGGTCGCCGAACCGGCCTTGAGACCGATGGTGATCTCCTTGGCGCCGGAATCCTTGAGGTTGAGCGCGTGCGCCCTGCCTTGGCTGCCATAGCCAATGATGGCGACCTTCTTGCCCTTGATCAGATTGAGATCGGCATCACGATCGTAATAGACGCGCATTTTGTCTTCCTTCCCGTTTTATGAATCAGAGGCCCTGCGGCCCGGTTTTTGCTCCGAAAAGAGCGAGAAACTGCTGCGTCGCGCGCGCGGCATCGCCGCCGATCGCCGCCTCAGTCAATTCCAGCCGGTCGCCAAGCAGCAGACGGATCTGCACGTCGCGGGCGACCAGCCCGAAAAAGGTGCGGAACGCCGTCTCGGCATCCGCAAAATCCAAAAGCCCGGTCCGTCGGCCGGCCTCAAGCACCGGCTTCAACCGTTTGGCCAATGCGAAGCGGCCGTTCTCAAGCACCACGGCGCCGAGATTGTCCTTACCCGAACCGGCATGGCTGACCGCCACCCGGTTGAGCGCAATCGAGGTGTCACTGGAGATCACCTTAAGCCAGTCCGAGGCAAAGCGTTCGAGGCTTGCGGTCAGCGAGGCAAGATCGAGCCCCTTGCCGTCAACCGGCGCCACCCGCACTTTCGAGGCCTGCCACTGCACCGTCGCCGTCAGCAGCCCGTCACGGTCGCCGAACCATTTGTAGAGCGTTTCCTTGGAGCAGCTGGCGCGGCGCGCCACGGCGGTCATGGTCAGTTGATCGCCCTCTTCGACCAGCAGCCGCAACGCTGCGTCGAGCACGGCCTTCTGTCGCTCTGTCAGCGCTTCGCTGGTGTCGATCTCGGGCACGCTGTGCAACACGCTCTTCTCTCGAAAGGTCGGGCCACCGGTCATTCCGATATGCCGTACCGTACGTTACGGTTCGGCATATTGCGCAATCCGAGGCCGCGCGCAAGAGGGCGGGCGCAAAATATCTGCAAGTGATGCGTTGCCGCGCGACAAGCCTCGCTAATCGGAGGCTGGCGGATGGCGCAATCGTCCAAGCAGTGCGGAGACCCTGGTCAATTCATCCGCCGACAGTTTGGCGCCAACCAGTTCGGTGATCGACCGTCCGTAGACAGCCCACATCTGGCGGCGTGTCTCGCGGCCATTGGCGGTGATGCGGATGGTCTGGCCACGACCATCATCGGCCACCGTCAGTTTCTCGACGAGCCCATCGGCCTCGAGCCGGGCCAGCAGGCGCGAAATGTTGTATTGCGCGAACAGAGTGCGCTCGATGAGCTGGAACGGCCGCAGCCCGCCCTCGCCCGCCTCAGCGAGCTCATGCAGCACGTCGTACCAGGCAAGCGGCGGCAGGCCGGCGGCCTTCAACGCTTCTTCAGCGCTTTCCATCAGCTGGCGCGAAACGCGCATCAGGCGAGCCCAGGCCTTGATGGCTTCTGGCGAAGGCGTGGCTTTCTCGGTCATGGCCAAGCATAGGCAGTAGATGCATTTGCATCAAGCTTGACGATCGATGCATGTGCATCTATATAGATGCAAATGCATTAACCTTGGAAACCTCATGGCACACAAGCTCATCCTCGTCAGCCATCACCTCTGCCCCTATGTGCAGCGCGCCGCGATTTCGCTGGCCGAAAAGGGCGTGCCGTTCGAGCGCATCGATATCGACCTGGCCAACAAACCGGATTGGTTCAAAGTGATCTCGCCGCTCGGCAAGGTGCCGCTGCTGCGCGTACAGCGAAATGGCGAGGAAACGGTCATCTTCGAATCGGCCGTCATCCTCGAATTCCTTGAAGAGACGCAAGCCAATCCCCTCCACCCTGCCGACCCCTATGCCCGCGCCCGTCATCGCGCCTGGATCGAGTTCGGTTCGGCAACCCTCAACGCCATCCGCCGGTTCTATTCAGCCTCGACCGAAGCTGGCTTCCTGGCCGAATCCAGCGCGCTGTCCGCCATGTTCGATCGCCTCGAAGCCGAGCTGGCGGACGAGCCCGGCGGACCCTGGTTCGCCAGCAAGCACTTTTCGCTGGTCGACGCCGTTTACGGTCCGGTCTTCCGCTACCTCGATGTCTTCGACCGCATCGGTGATTTCGGCATTCTGGACGGCAAACCGCTCGTCCGAGCCTGGCGCAAAACGTTGAGTGAGCGCCCGTCGATCAGGCAAGCCGTGGCGCCGGACTATCCGCAGCGCCTGCATGCTTTCCTGCAAGCGAAGGGATCGCACCTTTCAGGCCTCATTGGCCAAAACGATCCAGCCACTTCGCCTCCGTCAGCCCAATTCGCTTGAACGGGTCGATCACTGTTCCCGCCACCATTGAGGCGAGAAACTGCGGCGCCGGCGGGATTTTTGCCACCGTCGCCACCAGCCTGTCGCGGATGAAGGGCAGCGCCACCGAATCCGACTGGTAGAACGGCGTGAATGCCAGCGACAGCGCCTGGAAGATGCGGACATGCCAGCGCCGCGCCTTCGCATAGGCCTCCAGTGCTGCCTCGACGTTTGACGCCCGCACCAGCGCATGGCTGAGCGCCGCCGCGTCGAGCAGCGCCATGTTGCCCCCTTGCCCGAGTTGCGGACTGGTGGAATGCGCCGCGTCGCCGATGACGGCCAATCGCCTACCGGCCGGAAGCTTCATCGTGTGGTGGCCGTAGCGGGCCAGCGAGAGCTGGTCGAAACTGTCGATCTGGCTGGTGAACGCCTCGCTCTGCGGCCACAGCCGGACCACCCTTTCCTTCCAGGCGTTCAGGCCGCGAACGCGCACCTCATCGGCATCCGACGGCTTCAGGCTCCAGAAGAAGGCCGCCATCTTTTCAGCGCCCGGCTCCGGCCGGCCGATCGGCAGCACGCCGATCATCACGCTCGCTTTGTCGTAGCGTTGCAGCAGCGCGTGCTCGTCGAAACCATCGCCACGCCAGCCGAGCGAGGCCCAGAACGCACCGTAGGTGAGTGGCCGCGGCTCGCCTGGAGCGCTTTCGCGGCGCAGTTTCGAGTGCGAACCGCTGGCGTCGACGACCAGATCGAACGGCCCTGCCCTCCGCCCGTTGCCACAGATCAGCGTCGCCCGTTCGCCGGTCTCCAGGGCCTCGATCTCGACGCCGGTCTCGATGGCGATCGCCTCGCTCTGCGCGGCGCGGAAAAGCACGCCGAACAAAGCCGCCCGGTGCACCGCCAGCCCGAAGCGGCCACCGCGTTGCGCATCGTAGCGGACATCGAGCACCGTGCGGCCAGTGGAAGCATCGGCGCCATGCAGGCGGTCTATGCGGCTGCCCAGCGCCAGTATGTCGTCGAGCAGGCCAAGACCGGCCAGCACCGTCAGCCCTGTCGGCTGAAGAATCAGCCCGGAGCCGACCGGCTTCGGCTCATCGAAGCGCTCGAACACGGTGACCCGATGCCCGGCACGCCTGAGATAGAGCGCCATGGCCAGTCCCGCCGGCCCGGCGCCTGCAATTGCGATGTCGTAGGAAATGCCAGTGCCCCCAAAGCCGGATTGGCCGGGACAATCCTTCAGCGGCGGGACGAAATCAAGCCGTCACCAACGGCTTTGCGCCGCTGGTCAGCCCTGGGCGGCGTCAAAATCGGCGCGTGCGCCGCGCACCGCATCATGATTGAGCTCGGCCCACAGGATCAGCTGATGCAAGGCGCCGAACATCGATTGTCCGAGATCGGTCAGGCTGTATTCGACGCTCGGCGGCTTGGTCGGGAACACCTCGCGATGCACATAGCCGTCGCGCTGCAAATCGTAGAGCGTCTGCGTCAGCATGCGCTGTGAAATGTCCGGCACCAGCCGCCGCAACTCGCCGAAGCGATAGGGCTGCTCGGCCAAAGCCATCATCAGCAGCGAGCTCCATTTGCCGCTCACGCCCTGGATGACCTCGCGGACCGGACAATTGGCGAAGTTGCCGCCGCCGGAGACCGCCTTGTAGACCTCCAACTTCGATCTCAGATTGACGATCTTGCTGTCCACCGCTGGTTCCCTGCGCGTGCCTACCTCCCGAAAAACTGCCTTCTTTACGGCTCTGGGTCAATTCCTATTTTAGTGCTGGTCTCTTTTTGAGACCGCCACTCGAACCGCCTTAGCGGCGCAATGTCAGGATCTTCCATGACCCAAACCCTTCTCGTCACCGGCGCTTCCGGCCAGCTCGGCCGCGGCGTCATCAACCACCTGCTGGACACGTTCAAGGTCCCCGCGGGCCGGATCATCGCCACCACCCGCAATCCGGAAAACCTTGCCGAGTTGGCGGCGCGAGGCGTCATCACAAGGGCGGCTGACTTCGACGACACGCTATCGTTGGAGGCTGCGTTCAAGGGCGCCGACAGGGTGCTGATCATCTCGACCGGCGAGATCGACCTGCTTCACGGCAAGCGCCTGAGGCAGCACGAGAACGCGGTTGCCGCAGCGAAGAAGGCCGGTGTTTCCCACCTTCTCTACACCTCGATGCCCAACCCGGAACCGGTTTCGCCGGTGCTGTTTGCCAATGATCACTACGGCACCGAGCAGGCGATCAAGGCGAGCGGCATTCCCTACACGATCTTCCGCAACGGCTGGTACCAGGAGAACCTGTTCATGGCCCTGCCGCACGCGATCGCTTCGGGAAAATGGTACACGTCCGCCGGCGACGGCCGCATGGCGCACGGTGCGCGCGACGACATGGCGGCAGCGATCGCCGCCGGCCTCGCTGCCGCGTCAAGCGAAAGCGAAACCTACACCTTGACCGGCCCGCAGGCCTACACGACGGCCGAGATCGCCGCCCTGGTAAGCGAGGTCACCGGCAAGCCGCTCGAGGTCGTGCCGGTTTCGGATGAAGCCTTGACCGAGGGCGTGAAGGCGGCTGGCGTTCCCGAGGACTTCGCCCGCATCATCGTGTCGTTCGACGCCAACACGCGCGCCGGCCGTATCGCCATGGTGACCGACGCAATCGAGTCGCTTTCGGGCAGGACGCCAAAGACGTTGAAGCAATTCCTCGAGGCCAACAAGGCCGCCCTGGCCGGCTGAAGCGGAGTGACATGGACTGTGCCGGACGGCACAGTCCATTCGCCGATCCGGCAGGTGCCTAGATCGCCACCTGCGTGCCGATCTCGACCACGCGCCCGGTCGGGATCTGGAAGTATTCCGTTGCGTCGGCCGCCGTTCGGGCCAGGCCGATGAACAGCCGGTCCTGCCACACCGGCATGCCGGAATTGGGCGAGGCCTTGAGCGAACGCCGCGAGAGGAAGAACGAGGTCGTCATGATGTCGAACTTCCAGCCCTGCTTGCGGCAGATCGCCAGCGCGCGCGGGATGTTGGGCTGCTCCATGTAGCCGAAGGTCAGCGTCACGCGCATGAACAGCTCGTTGACGGTCTCCATCTTGACCCGGTCGCTGTCGGGCACCACCGGCTGCGGCGCGGTCACCACCGAAAGGATGACGTTCTGCTCATGCAGCACCTTGTAGTGCTTCAGGCTGTGCATCAGTGCGGTTGGCGCACTGAGCGGATCGCTGGTCAGGAACACGGCGGTGCCTGACACCAGCTGAGGCTTCTTCTTCAACAGATTGCCGGCGAGGAAATCCAGCGGGATCTCGTTGCGTCGGGTCTTGTCGAACAGATAGCGGCTGCCGCGCACCCAGGTCCACATGGCCAGCACGACGGTGAAGGCCACGGCCAGCGAGGCCCAGCCGCCCTCGAACACCTTGACGATGTTGGAAGCAAAGAAGCCGACATCGATGAAGCCGAACAGCGCCGTAAGCGAGATTGCCACCCACAGCCGCCATTTCCAGATGCGCGTCATGACGACATAGAGCAGCACCGTCGTCACCAGCATGTTGCCGGTCACCGAAATACCGTAGGCCGACGCCAGCCTGCTGGACTCGCCGAAGCCGACCACCAGCATCATCACCACCAGCGCCAGCAGAAGATTGACGCGCGGCATGTAGATCTGGCCGGACTGTTTCTCCGACGTGTGCAGGATTTCGAGCCGCGGCAGCATGTTGAGCTGCACCGCCTGCCTGGTCAGCGAGAACGCGCCTGATATCACCGCCTGGCTGGCGATGACGGTGGCGGCGGTCGCCAGCACGACCATCGGGATCAGCGTCCAGCCTTCGTTCATCTCGAAGAACGGATGGCCGACGACGCCATTCTTGGCCAGCACGAAGGCACCCTGCCCGGCATAATTGAGCAGCAGGCAGGGAAACACGATCGCCAGCCAGGCCAGCACGATCGGCTTGCGGCCGAAATGGCCGAGATCGGCATAGAGCGCTTCGGCGCCGGTCACGGCGAGAAAGATGGCGCCGATGGTCACGAAGGCGACATCGGGCGAATTGATCAGGAAGGCGACGATATAGTGCGGACTCACCGCCCACAGGATTTCCGGGTCGGCGATGATGTGGTTGAGGCCGGAAAGGCCGATGGCCAGGAACCATACCGCGGTCACCGGACCGAACACCAATCCCACCCCGCCCGTGCCAAAGCGCTGCACCGCGAACACCATGGCAAGGATGACCAATGTCAGCGGCACGACGTAGGGCTGGAAGGTCGGCGTGACGACATTCATGCCCTCGACCGCCGACAGCACCGAAATCGCCGGCGTGATGACGGCGTCGCCGAAGAAAAGCGATGCCCCCACGATGCCGATAGCGAGCATCAATGCTGAACGCTTGGGGAAACTGCCGCGCGCCAGCGCCATCAGCGACAGCACGCCGCCCTCGCCGCGGTTGTCGGCGCGCAGCACAAACATGATGTATTTGATGGTGACGATGATCGTCAGCGACCAGATGATCAGCGACAACACGCCGAGAATATCGCCGCGCTGGGCGACATTGCCGCCCGAGGACGCCACCAGCGCCTCGCGAAAGGCGTAGATCGGGCTGGTGCCGATATCCCCATAGACGACACCGAGCGCGCCCAGCATCAGAACCTTGGTGCTGTGCTGTTCGACTTCCGAATGGCTCGATTGTTCGACGGGTTCTGCCTCACTACCAGTGTTGGTAAGGGCCATGGACGACACTCCGATAAGCGCGCGGTGCTCTACGCTTGCTGCGATGCAATATCAAGTGCCGTCGCGTAATGGCTGCCATGCCTGCCGCGCCAGGCTGCCCATCGCTACCATCCGCAGGCCTTGAGGAACCGACCCACCGTGCCGGCCATGCCATACTCCAGCGCGTCGGCTGTCAACCCATGTCCGATCGACACTTCGGCCAATGCCGGAATGCGCTTGACCAGCGCCGGCAGATTGCCGACCACGAGATCGTGCCCGGCATTGACCTGCAGCCCGGCGGCAAGCGCCGCGTCAGCGGTTTTTCCCAATCTTTCCAGCTCTTTGGCCGCTTTGGCGGAATCTGTGTGATAGCTGCCATATGGACCAGTATAGAGCTCGATGCGATCGGCACCGGTGTCGCGTGCGGCCGCCACCCAATCGGGATCCGGATCGGAAAACAGCGACACGCGAAAGCCCCCTTTTTTCAAGCGTTTGACGATCGGTGTAAGGAACGCGGCCTGGGTGGCGAAGTTCCAGCCATGGTCCGATGTCGCCTGGGCCGGATCGTCCGGCACCAAAGTCACCTGCTCAGGCTGATGCTTTTCCACAAGCAACAGGAAATCCTCGGTCGGATAGCCTTCGATGTTGAATTCCGCGCGCGGAAACTCGTCGTCGATCAGCAACCGAATCTCAGGCAGATCGGAGTTTCTTGTGTGCCGCTCGTCGGGACGCGGATGCACCGTCAGCCCATGCGCGCCGGCCGCCAGCGCAATGCGGCCGAGGCCGGTCACGCTTGGCCACGGCAGGTCGCGCCGGTTGCGCAGCATGGCGATGGCATTGAGGTTGACGGAGAGCTTTGCAGGCATGCGGGCGGCCTCGGAAATCATTCAACGCGCCCACCTATAATGCCTTTGACGGGAACAGTAATGCCTTTGGTGGGAACAGACTGGGGGTTTCGGGTGTTCCAAGCCTGATGAACGAGCCGGGAAAGGAAAGCGCCGATGAATTTTCTCGATGAGGTTCCGGCAATTCGCCGTATCGAGACCAGCCGCGACGACCTTTTCGCCATCGATGTCGTCGGGCACGTTTCCGCGGCCGACGGTGAAAATCTTTTCGGGCTGCTGGAGGCAGCCTATGCCCTGCATCCGCGCATCGATGTGCTGGTGCGCCTCGTCGACCACGATGGCGTCGACTGGGCCGACATCGCGGACGAGACCCTGAAGCAGGGCGCGATTCATGCATTGGAACATGTCGGCCGTTGCGCAACCATCGGCGAACCGGACTGGATAGCGGACGCACAACGCTTTCTGCCGTCCCCCCCGCCCGTTGAAATCAGGCACTTCAAGGCGGAGGACGAGGCCGCCGCCTGGCAATGGCTTGCCGCGCAGCCTATCGGGGCAACAGCATCCGGCGCCCCTACCTGACGATCGTCAGCCGCTCGGCCGCCCGCGTGATGGCGGTGTAGAGCCAGCGCTGGCGGGTTTCCTTGAAGGCCCAGCTTTCATCAAACAGCACGATCTCGTTCCACTGCGAGCCTTGCGCCTTGTGCACGGTCAGCGCGTAGCCATAGTCGAAATCGTCGAAGCGCTTCTTCTGCTGCCACGGGATGTCGGCATCGGGATCCTCGAACGCCGCCTTGAGCAGCTTGATCTTGGCGACGCCGCGATCCGGATCGTCCTCTTCCGGCGACACCAGAAGGTTGATGCCGGGCTTCACCGTCTCGCGCGACGAGGTCATCACCTTCCACAGCGAGCCATTGAGCAGGCCCTTTGCCGGATCGTTGCGCAGGCAGACCAGCTTGTCGCCGGCCTGCGGATAATCGGCGTTGAAGCCCTTGAGCTCGCGCAGCCGCTGATTGTAGCGGCGACGCGTGCGGTTGGTGCCGACCAGCACTTGGTCCGCCTTCAGCACCAGCTCCTGGGTGACGTCTTCCTTGCCGATCACCTGCGCCGTGCCATAGTCGCCACGCATGAATTCACGGCCCTCGCGCACATCGAGCGCCAGCCGCAGGATCGGGTTGTCGCGCGCCTGCCGGTGGATTTCGGTCAGCAAAAAATCCGGCTCGTGGTCGGTGAAGAAGCCGCCACCCGAGATCGGCGGCAGCTGGCCGGGGTCGCCCAGCACCAGGATCGGCGTGCCGAAACTCATCAGGTCGCGGCCGAGCTGCTCGTCGACCATCGAGCATTCGTCGATGACGACCAGTTTCGCCCGCGTAATCGGGCTCTGGCGGTTGAGCGAGAAGGTCGGCGACATCGACGTCTTGCCGGTGACCTCGTCGGCCACCGATTCCTCGCCCTTCGGCCGGTAGATCAGCGAATGGATGGTGCGCGCATTGACCGCACCCTTGGAGCGCAGCACCTGCGCCGCCTTGCCGGTGAAGGCGGCGAACTGCACCTGGCCGTCGACATGTTCGGCGAAATAGCGCGCCAGCGTCGTCTTGCCGGTGCCGGCATAGCCGAACAGCCGGAACAGCTGCGGCTGGCCGGTCTTCAGCCATTGGGCGACCGCCTTCAGCGCGTCGTCCTGTTGGGGAGAGAATTCCATCAGCGCGAGAGACCGGATTCGCAAGGGAAAGACAAGACAGCCGCCACCATCATCGATGCGCCGGGACGCTTCAATGCCGCCGACGGGTCAGGCTATCAGGCGCAGACAAGAACGTAAAGGGAACATACAAGCTCACCCCACGCCTTATCGAATCGGCTGGGGATCGTTTTCCAGCAGGATCGGCTTGCCGTGCGGCGTGGCATGCGCGGCGCGCTCCCAGGCTTCAGCCATGGCGTCGACATCCGACTTCGCGGCCAGCCCTTTGGTGGCAAGCAGGCTTTCCAGCGCGGCCAGCCAATGTTCGTAATAGTCATGGCCGTCAGCCGCGGCGCCTGGCTTCTTCACTTCGATCGACAGCGCCTGCGCCCACTCGCTCCACGAAAACAGGCCCTTGTCGTGCAACGCCACCGTCATGGCGAACGCCTCAGCCTGCCACGGCTCGGCAAACACCGGCGCATCGACGCCCGGCGGCAGCTCGGGCAGATCCGTATCACGCCGGCTCAAGATAGCTCTCCCAGGCGTCTATCGAGACGCTCAGCGTCGGGTCGGCGCCCTCGCCCCAGATTTCCGGCCCTTCGAAAACCACGGTGTAGACCCATTGCGGATTTTCGCCGTGTCCATGCGCGTTGCTGTCGGGGAACACGAAACCGTCGTGCACCGTCTCAATCACCCCCTGCTTGGCGCGCGCATAGCGCGGCAGCCGCGTGTGGCCGGTCGGGTTGAAGTTCTTGGTCCGCACGGGATCGCCGGCCTTGAACCGCGCCGGCTGCGCCACCGGCCGGTCGCAAGGACCACCCTTGGCCAGCACTCCAGGCACATTTTCTGCCTTCAACACCCTCTTGGGAGTCGCTGCCGGATCGACTGCCTTGCCGGCTTCGAGATCGCGCTCGCTGACGAAGCCATGGCGCTTCAACAGCACCTCCAGCGCCTTGATCCATATCTGGTAGTAGCTCGATGAATAGTAGACAGCCGGATGCAGCGATTCCCGCGCGTGCCGGCTCTCGTCGATGTTCCACGCGCCCATGGCGCCGGCAGTCAGCGTCACGCCGAGCGCCCGCCTTTCCCATGCGGCATGGAAATACGGCTCGTCCTTTTCGGGCGCGACGGGGCCGAACCCCATCTGCCCGCCGAGATCGTGCGGCCCGTTCATGCCGGCTGCCCCTCTATTTCAGGTCTTTGGGCCAGGCCGGTCCCGATCATCGCGTCACGGCTGACCAGCTCCGCCAGCCGCTCCTCGCTCCAGCCCTCGGTGCCCTCAGGCCGCATCGGCACGACGAGATAGCGCAGCTCCGCGGTCGAATCCCAGACGCGTATTTTTGTCCCGGCCGGCAGCGTCAGTCCAAATTCTTCCAGCACGCCGCGCGGATCGATCACCGCGCGCGAACGATAGGGCGGCGCCTTGTACCAGACCGGCGGCAGGCCGAGCACCGACCACGGATAGCAGGAGCACAGCGTGCAGACGACGAGATTGTGCGTCTCCTCGGTGTTGAACACCGCCTGCATGTGCTCGCCTTGGCGGCCGGTATAGCCCCGCGATTCGATCGCCGCCGTCGCGTCGAGCTTCAGCCAGTCGGCAAAGCCAGGATCGCTCCAGGCTTTCGCCACCACCCTGGCGCCATTGCGCGGGCCGATCTTCGTCTCGTAGGTGTCGACGATGACGTCGATCGCGGCCGGATCGATCAGCCCCTTCTGAGTGAGGATGGTTTCCAGCGCGCGCACGCGGGCGGCAAACGGATCGAGTTCGTTGTCGTGGTCATGATCGTGTGACATGGCCGCAAACTACGTTTCCAGTGATGCCGCCGCAAGCGCAACGGCTTGGGCCAACGGCACATGGCGCTGGCCCTGTCACATCATTCGGCCGCCGCCTGCTGCGGTTCTGGCAGCATGTCTTCCCTAGGCTTGAACAGCGAGGGCTGATCCCCCGCTTCGACCGGGCCCGTCTCGCCCTTGCGCTTCGACCAGAGCCCGACCAGCCAGCCCGAGAAATTCTCCATGTAGACATAGATCACCGGCGTCACGAACAGGGTCAGTGCCTGCGAGGCAAGCAGGCCGCCGACAACGGCAACGCCCAGCGGCTGGCGCAGTTCGGCGCTGGCCCCGGTGCCGAGCGCAATCGGGAACGTGCCCATCAGCGCCGCCAGCGTCGTCATCATGATCGGCCTGAACCGCATCAGGCAGGCCTTGTGGATGGACTCGGTCGCGGACATGCCTTCTCGTCGCAGTTCAAGCGCGACGTCGACCATCATGATGCCGTTCTTCTTGACGATGCCGATCAGCATCAGGATGCCGATCACCGCGATAACAGACAGATCCATGCCGGCGAAGCGCAGCGCAACGACCGCTCCCAGCACGGCCGATGGCAGGCCGGTAAGGATGGTCAGTGGGTGGATGAAGCTCTCGTAGAGGATGCCGAGCACGATATAGATGGTCAGGATTGCGCCGCCGACCAGAAAACCCTGGTTGGCAAGAGAATCCTGGAAGGTCTTGGCCGTGCCGGCAAAGGTCGTCGAGATCACCGTCGGCATGCCGATCTGCTCCTTGAGCGCATTGATGCGCGTCACGCTGTCGCCCAGCGCCACGCCCTGCGGCAGATTGTAGGAGATGGTCACGGCTGGAAGCTGGCCGAGTTGGTTGACCGTCAGGGCGCCGGCAGTGCGATCGACCCGGGCGAAGGCGCCGAGCGGAACAAGACTGCCGCTCGCCGTCCTCATCTGGATGGCCAGCATCCGCTCGGGCGACCACTCGATTTTGGGGTCGAGCTCGGTGATGACTTCGTAGCTGTCGGCCGAACCGAAGATTGTCGAAACCTGGTCGGTGCCGAACCCGCCATAGAGGGCGGAGCGCAACGTGTCGGTGTCGATACCGAGTTGGGCGGCCTTGTCGCGATCCACCACCAGCGTAGCCTGCAGCGCATTGTTCTGCAGGTCGCTGGTGACGTCGGTGAAGTTCGCATGATCTGCGGCCATCGCGTCGTTCAGTTTCTGCGCCCAGATATCGGTCAGGCCGGTATCAAGGCCCTGAACCACGAGCTGGTAGGCGCTGGCCGACGACCGCGAGCCCAGCCTCAAATTCTGCACCGGCTGCATATAGGTCTCGATGCCCGCCACGCCGGCCAGTTGCTTGCGCAGATCCGAAAGCACCTTCTCGATATCGGGGCGCTGGTCCTTGCCCTTGAGCTGGACGAAAAGCTGCCCCTGGTTGAGCGCATTGTTGCCGCTGCCCGCCGACCACGCCACATGGTCGACATAGGGCGAATGCGAGAAGACACTGGCGACCTGTCCTTGCAGCCTGGACATGGCGTCGAAAGAGATGTCCTGACGTGCGATGGTGGTCACCGATATCTGGCCGATGTCCTCCTGCGGGAAGAAACCCTTCGGCGAAGTCTGGATCAGCCACACCGACGCTGCCGCGGTGCCGACGAAGACGAGGAACACCAGGAAGGTGTGCCGCAGGCAGAAGCTCAAGACCCTGTCGTAGCCGCGGGTGACGAGGTCCGGCTTGTGGCCGGGGCCATGCTTGTCGCGGTCGGCTTTGGTCACCGACAGCAGCCGCGAGCACAGCATCGGCGTCAGCGTCAGCGACACGAACATCGACGCCAGGATGGCGACCGTCACCACGACGGCGAACTCGTTGAAGATGCGCCCGATGACGCCACCCATCAGCAGCACGGGGATGAACACCGCCACCAGAGAGATCGAGATCGAAATGATGGTGAAGCCGATTTCGCGCGCGCCCTTCAGCGATGCGTCGAAGGCCGACAGCCCGTCCTCCTCCATATGGCGGAAGATGTTTTCGAGCATCACGATGGCATCGTCGACGACGAGGCCGACCGCCAGCGTCAGGCCCATCAGCGATATGTTGTCGATGGAAAAGCCGAACAGGAACATCGCGCCGAGCGTGGCGATCAGCGAGATCGGCACCGCCACGGCCGGGATGATGGTCGCCGTCACCCGGCGCAGGAACACGAAGATCACCATGACCACCAGCGCGATGGTCAACAGCAGCGTGAACTGGACGTCATCGACGGCCTGACGGATCGAACTGGAGCGGTCGTTAAGCAGCTTGATGTCGGCGGCGGCCGGCATCTGGTCCTTGAAGGACGGCAGCATGGCCTTGACCTTGTCGACGACGTCGACGGTGTTGGCGTCGGGCTGGCGCTGCACCGCCATGATGATCGCGCGCGTACCGTCATACCAGCTCGCCGTGGTCGTCGTCTGCACCGAATCGACCACACGGGTCACCTCGCCCAACCGCACGGGGTGACCGTTTTTGGTGGCGATGATGATGTTGGAGAAGCCGGCGGCGTCGGTCAGCTGCGTGTTGGCGGTGATGGTAAGCTGCTGCTTGTCGTTCTGCAGCACGCCGAGCGGCGTGTTGCTGTTGGCCGAGGCGACCGCCGCCTGCAGCTGATCGATCGAGATGCCGCGCGCGGCAAGCGCGGTCGGGTCGATCTGGATGCGCACCGCGTATTTCTGTTGGCCGAAGATCGAGACCTGCGCCACGCCGTCTATGGTCGACAGCGACGGCGAGATGACATTTTCCGCGAAAGCATCGAGATCGGTCAGCGGAACCGTGTCGCTGACCAGCGACATCAAAAGGATCGGCGCGTCGGCCGGATTGACCTTGCGATAGCTCGGCGGCGCCGTCATCTGCGGCGGCAATGATTTCTGCGTGCGCGCGATCGCCGCCTGTACGTCGGCTGCTGCCGCGTCGATGTCGCGGTTGAGCACGAACTGGATGGCGATCGAGGTCTGGCCAAGCGAGTTCGTCGTCGAAATGGAATCGATGCCGGCGATGGTGGCGAACTGCTTGATCAGCGGCGTCGCCACCGATGTCGCCATGGTTTCCGGCGAGGCGCCGGGCAGCGAAGCCGAGACGTTGACCACCGGGAATTCGGCGCTGGGCAGTGCCGCCACCGGCAGGAACTTGTAGGCGAACAGTCCGCCCAGCACGAGGGCGAACGACATCAGAAGGGTGGCGACAGGCCTGCGTATGCAGAATTCGGAGATCATTGGGCTGCCTCGCCGGCGTTGCTCGCCTCGGCCACCTTGGGAGCAGCATTCGCCGTGGCCTTGCCCTCATGCACCGCGGCGCCGTCCTTCAGCCTCGTCTGGCCCTCAGTGACAACTTTCTCGCCGCTTTTCAGCCCCTGGCTGATGGCGCTGTTGTCGCCTTCGGTCAGCGCCACCTGCACCGGCCGCATCTCGACCGTGTTGTCCGGTTTGACGACATAGACGAACGGCCCCTTCTGGCTTGGCTGCACCGCGACCGTGGGAACCGATGTCATCTGCGGCAGGATGCCGGCGTCGAGCACGACATTCACATACTGGCCGGGCCATAGCGAAAGATCGGCATTGGGAATGCTTGCCCGCGTGGCAATCGTGCCCGACGCGGTGTCGACGCTGGAGTCGACGAAATCGAGCGTACCCTTGCCGATCGGCGTCGGGTCACCATCCTTGGTCAGTGTCACCGCGCCCTGCTGCGGGTTGGCGAGCGCCTTGTGCAGCAGGGCCAGGTTACTCTCGGGAAGATTGAAGTTGACCTGCAGGGGGTCCATCTGGGTGATGGTCACCAGCGGGGTCGCCGTGCTGCTGTTGCCATTGCTGACGGTGACGAGATCGCCGACGGCGACGCTGACAGCACCCAGCCTGCCGGAAATCGGCGCCGTGATCGTGGCGAAGCCAAGCTGGACATTGTCGGCATCGATTGTCGCCTTGTCGGCATCGACAGTCGCTGCGGCAGCCTTCTGCCCGGCGACGGCCTGGTCGTAGGTCTGCTGCGTGCCGGCCTGCTTGGCGACCAGATCCTTGGCGCGCTGGAGATCGGACTGCGAGCTGGCGAGCATCGCCTGATCCTTGGCCAGCGCCGCTTGATCCTTGGCCAGCTGCGCCTTCAGTGCCCGATCATCGAGCGAAAACAGCAGATCGCCGGTCTTGACCATCTGCCCGTCCTTGACGTCGATGGACACGATCTGGCTGGACACCCGCGCGTTGATGTTGACGACGGCGGGAGAGGAGACGAAGCCGATCGCATAACGCCGGATCGGGAAATCGGCTGTCGAGGCGACGGCCGAGAGGATGGAGGCCGAGCGCCCGGCATTGTCGGCCTTCTTGTCCGAAGCCGCAGCCTGTTTGTCCGGCGCGGCAACCTGCTTTGCGCCGATGACCTGCTGGACCCTGCCAAGCGCGTCAGGCGAAAGATAGAGCCACCCGGCCGCACCCAGGCAGGCGACGGCCAGCAACGAAAGAACGACTTTTCCACGCATGGTCACAGGCCCTCTCCACCCGACACGTCGTGGTCTGATGGTTCTATTCCAACGCGGCCCGTTGCCGCGATTTCGCCGAATAGATAGGACACGCCTTTGTCGGAAAAGGGCCAAAAGGCGGCATTACGAAGATTTAATGTGCACTGCACAATGGATGTGCAACACGGGGAGGCTCCCGATCCGGACGCTCCGCCGAGGGTGCGAGTCCCGTCCCCCTACGATCGGATGGTGCGCCCCACGGCCTATTTAAGCATCGGCCAAAGCGTCGCCGCCAGCAGTACGCCCATGGCGATGTTGAACCATTTCAGCCGCACCGGATCCGACAGGAAACCGCGCAACGCGGTGCCGAACCCAGCCCACACCGAGACGCTCGGCAAATTGACGATGGTGAAAGCCACGGCGATCAACACCACCGACAGGAACGGGTGCTCGGCATTGGCATAGACGGCCATGGCGGTGATCGCCATCACCCACGCCTTGGGATTGACCCACTGGAATGCGGCCGCCTCGATGAAGCGCATGGGCCGCGCATTCGTCTCGCCCTTGCCGGTCAGCGTGCGCGACATGGCGATCTTCCACGAAAGATAGAGCAGGTAGGCACCGCCTGCGATCTTCAATCCGGTGTGCAGCGCCGGAAACGCCGTCAACACAGCGCCGAGGCCAAGACCGACGGCAAGCAGCAGCACGAGGAAACCCATGCTGATGCCCAGCATGTGCGGAACGGTTCTGACGAGGCCGAAATTCACGCCCGATGCCAGAAGCATGAGATTGTTCGGCCCCGGCGTGATCGAGGTCACGAAGGCGTAGACAAGCAGAGCAAGGAATGCGTCGAGCGACATGGATATCCTCCCTGACAAGTCAGCATCTTGTCTCTTCCCGGCGACCCCGCAAAGGCCACGGATGGCCTCACAATGGAAGCTGGCTGGCGCGTTCGGCGCCAGCCCCGCCGAAGTCCTACATCGCCTGCGGGCCGCGGTTCAACGCCGCCACGCCGGTGCGGCAGATTTCAACCAGGCCGAGCGGTTTCATGATGGCGATGAACTGGTCGATCTTGGAGCCCTTGCCGGTGATCTCGAAGATGAAATGCTCGGTGTTGGCGTCGATGACGCTGGCGCGGAACGCATCGGCCAGCCGCAACGCCTCGACCCGGGCCTCGCCGGTGCCGGCGACTTTGACCAGCGCCAGTTCGCGCTCCAGCGGCCGCTCCTGGCCGGATTCATGCGAACGCACGGTCAGGTCGACGACGCGGTGAACCGGCACGATGCGCTCGAGCTGGTGCTTGATCTGCTCCAGCACATGCGGCGTGCCGCGCGTCACGATGGTGATGCGCGACAAATGCTTCTCATGCTCGGTCTCGGAGACGGTCAGGCTCTCGATGTTGTAGCCACGCCCGGAAAACAGGCCGATGACCCTGGCAAGCACGCCCGGCTCATTGTCGACCAGCACGGAAAGCGTGTGGTTTTCCGGCTTCTCCGTCTCCTTGGCGATGAAATAGGCGGAGCCGGTCGGTTGTAGCTGTGCGTTCATGACATGAATCTCGATTTCAAGCTCTTGAGCTAATTCTCTGTTTGCGCAGGGCTTTCTCGCGACAGCCCTGCCTTGGTTCTGCCGGCTACACCAGTTCCCTGCCCTTGGCGTCGATGGCGTTGGCCACCGCCTCGTCGGTCGCCTCGTCGGGCAAGAGCATCTCATTGTGCGCCTTGCCCGATGGGATCATCGGGAAGCAGTTGGCGAGCGTCGCCACGCGGCAGTCGAACAGCACCGGCTTCCTGACCGAGATCATCTCCTTGATCGCGTCGTCCAGTTCGTCCGGCTTCTCGCAGCGAATGCCGTGTCCGCCATAGGCCTCGGCCAGCTTGACGAAGTCGGGCATCGCCTCGGTGTAGGAATGCGACAGCCGGTTGCCGTGCAGCAACTGCTGCCACTGCCGCACCATGCCCATATACTGGTTGTTCAGGATGAAGATCTTGATCGGCGCGTCGTGCTGCACGGCAGCGCTCATCTCCTGCATCGTCATCTGCACGGAGGCGTCGCCGGCAATGTCGATGACCAGCGCGTCGGGATGCGCGATCTGCACGCCGAGCGCCGCCGGCAGGCCGTAGCCCATCGTGCCCAGCCCGCCTGACGTCATCCAGCGGTTCGGCTTCTCGAAATGATAGTGCTGCGCCGCCCACATCTGGTGCTGGCCGACCTCGGTGGTGATGTAGGTGTCCATACCCTTGGTCAGTTCGTAGAGCCGCTCGATGGCGTATTGCGGCATGATCACGTCGTTGTTCATCTTGTAGGCGAGCGAGTCGCGCGCACGCCATTTGGCGATCTGCTCCCACCAGGGGTAGAGCGCCTTCTTGTCGGCCTTGGCGCTCGCGCGCCACAGCCGCACCATATCCTCCAGCACCCGGCCGACATCGCCGATGATCGGCACCTCGGTGTGGACATTCTTATTGATCGACGATGGATCGATGTCGATGTGGATCTTCTTCGAATTCGGCGAGAACGCGGTCAACCGGCCGGTGATGCGGTCGTCGAAACGGGCGCCGATGCAGATCATCACGTCGCAATCATGCATGGCCATGTTGGCTTCATAGGTGCCGTGCATGCCGAGCATGCCCATCCAGTTCTTGCCCGATGCCGGATAGGCACCGAGGCCCATCAGCGTCGAGGTAATCGGGAAACCGGTAAGATCGACCAGTTCGCGCAGCAGATGGCTCGCTTCCGGGCCGGAATTGATGACGCCGCCGCCGCTATAGATGATCGGCTTCTTGGCGCTGGCCATCAGCTCGACCGCCGCCTTGACCTTTTCCAGGTCGCCCTGGACCTTAGGCTGGTAGCTGGTGCGCGGCGCTATCTGCGGCGGGACGTAGAATCCCCTGGCGAACTGCACGTCCTTCGGAATATCGACGACGACCGGACCCGGACGGCCGGTGGTCGCGACATGGAAAGCCTCGTGGATGGTGGCGGCGAGTTCGTTGACGTCCTTCACCAGCCAATTGTGCTTGGTGCAGGGGCGGGTGATGCCGACCGTATCGCATTCCTGAAAAGCGTCGGAGCCGATCAGCGAGGTCGGCACCTGCCCCGTCAGGCAGACCAGCGGGATCGAATCCATCAGCGCGTCCTGCAGCGGCGTCACCGCATTGGTGGCGCCGGGGCCGGAGGTCACCAGCATGACGCCGGCCTTGCCGGTCGAACGCGCATAGCCTTCGGCCGCATGGCCGGCGCCCTGCTCGTGGCGCACCAGTATGTGCTCGACATCGTCCTGCTGGAAGATCTCGTCATAGATCGGAAGGACAGCGCCGCCGGGATAGCCGAAGACATGCTTGACGCCATTGTCCTTCAGCGCCTGCACCACCATTTCGGCACCTGTCATCTCGCGCCGCTCGTTCTGTCCGTTGCTCATCGGTCTGGTCCCGTACTGTCGCCATTTGGCGTTTGCTGGTCGTTTAGTCGTGTTTCAGGCAATAAAAAAGGCCCCCGAGGGAGCCTGTGTCTTGCGCATGGGGGGTTTTCGCCCGGCGGTTACACCGCCTTGCCCACGCGCTTTCCTACGAGAATGAGTGCCGTTTTCATGGTGGCGGACACTAAGGGCGGGAAAGGCGGCCTGTCAACGGGAAAAATCGCGCCGGCGCGCGCAGCGTGCCGACGCGACTGCGGTGTCAGCCCGGCGCCTTGCAGCGGGAAACGCGTGGATCGCATTTGGACGCCTTCCTGGCCTGCATCTTCGCTGGCGGATGGTGGGGTGCCACCCTTGCCGGGGCATGGTGCTGGGGCATGCGCATTGCCAACGCTTGCTGATGCGGCTTTTGTTGCCCGGCTCCGCGTGCAAGACGCTGCCCCGAAACCGGCCTGGACGAAACCGGCTTGGGCGACCCCCGGTTGAGCGACGATTTGACAACGATGCGTCCGTCGCCTGTGGTCCTGTCGGCATGCAGCTTGAGCGCATCGGCCTTCGCGCCGTTGCCGGCGACCATCCGCTTGCTCACCGGCTTCACGACCACCGGATTGCTGGCAGTCACCGCGCCAAGGGAATTGGCCTTGTCGCCGGTCGCAGTCTTGGGACCCGCCAGGATTTGCCCGTTCCCCTTTGTATTGCCGGCAAGCCTCTTGATCTCGGCGCCCCTGGAAACATCGAGCCGTGCACTGGCAAACACGCCTTTGCGAGGCGGAACCAGTTTTGCCGCCTTGATCGATTCGATGACGGGCTTCGGGAGTTGCTGCAGCCGGGGTCCGGCATTGATTGCAACGACCTGATTGCCAAGTCGCACGCGCGGTGCATTGTTGACCACGACCGTCTGGTTGATGATCGTCGTGTTGCGCATGATGACGACGTTCTCCTGCACCGGCCGCACCACCCTGACCAGATCGACCGCGCCGATCGCCGCCACAGGCACGAAACACCACCAGGCGTCGTCGAAGGCGACACCGACGTCGGGCGGCGCTGGAGCCCAGCCGACATCATTGCCGCCCTGACGCCACACCACCCAGGCTGGCGCCCATTGATCGCCGGCGATCCACACCCAGCCGAAATCGGGATCATACGCCCAGCGGCCATAGTGATAGACGACATCGCCGAATGGCTCGGTGGACTGCCAGTACCAGCCATCGTCGGTCCAGACCCACCTGCCTTCGGTGTACGGCCGCCATTCGGTACGGACCGAGGGAACCCAGACATCGCCGAATCGGGCCGAGGTTCGCCATCCGCCATAATTCGAAAGCCTTTCGCGGACGGTGACGGCAATTTCCGCCGCATGCGCCTGCGTTCCGGGCAGCACCAGCGGGCCGGTCAGGGTCGCGCTCAAGGCCATGACCGCGGCCATTGCTGCTGCGCGTCCACGCCGGCCAAGGGAGCGACATGAAGACGCTTGGATAAAAGGTATGATGATCATAACGGGCTCCAGAGTTCCGCATCCAGAAAATCCCGGGAACCGCCCTGTTGCCCGCCACCGCTTCCCGGCTTCTCACCGATCGGTTGTCATCGGCCCCGGTGACCGCATTGCGGCATTTGACCATCAATTTTGCGCGACCGGCGCGGCATTCACAAATGGAACGTTCGTTTCCGGCGCCGGAGCGATTCCGAAACCGCCTGGCGATCTCATTTCTAGGATAGACCATTGAAATCGCTGGAAACTATGGTGGGGCGTGACGAGGGCCGCCATCTCTGACGATACTTGATCGTCCGGCGGCAAGCCCGGCGGAGCCACCACCATGACGATCTGGATTTCACGGGAGGAAACCTGATGCTCGACAAGCCCTCTAGCAAGAACACGGCCCCTAGCAAGAAACTGTCTGACCTGCTCGATCAATTCGGCGCCGCGCTGGCTGCCAATGACATCGAGAAGGCGGTCGATTGCTTTCAAGAGGATTGCTACTGGCGCGACCTCGTTACCTTCACCTGGAACATCAAGACCATGGAAGGCCGCGACCAGGTCCGCGACATGCTGAAAAGCCAATTGTCGAACACCAGGCCGTCGCACTTCGCCATCGCCAAGGGCGAGGACGCGACCGAGAGCGGCGAACTGATCGAGGGCTGGATCAGCTTCGAGACGGAGGTGGCACGCGGCTTCGGCCATGTCAGGCTGAAGAACGGCAAGATCTGGACGCTGCTGACCACCATGGCCGAACTGAAAGGCCACGAGGAGCCGGCAGGCTTTGCGCGGCCGATGGGCGCCAGGCACGGCTCGGGCAAGAACCGTCCGACATGGAAGGAAGAACGCGAGAGGGAAGCCGCCGAGCTCGGCTTCAAGACCCAGCCCTATACGGTCATCATCGGCGGCGGCCAGGGCGGCATCGCGCTCGGCGCGCGGCTGCGGCAGCTTGGCGTGCCGACGATCATCATCGAGAAAAACGAGCGGGCCGGCGACAGCTGGCGCAAGCGCTACAAGTCGCTCTGCCTGCATGACCCGGTCTGGTACGACCATCTGCCCTACATCGATTTCCCCAAGAACTGGCCGGTCTTCTCGCCCAAGGACAAGATCGGCGACTGGCTGGAAATGTACACCAAGGTGATGGAGCTGAATTACTGGTCCTCGACCGAGGCCAAAAGCGCCTCCTATGACGACAAGACCAAGGAATGGACGGTTGTCGTCCACCGCGACGGCAGGGACATTACGCTGAAGCCCAAGCAGCTGGTGCTGGCGACCGGACAGTCCGGCAAGGCCAATCTGCCGAAATTCAAGGGCATGGAAACCTTCAAGGGTGACCAGCACCACTCGTCGAAGCATCCGGGTCCCGACGCCTATGCCGGCAAAAAGGCCGTTGTCATCGGATCCAACAATTCCGCCCATGACATCGCTGCCGCACTTTGGGAAGCTGGTGCCGACGTGACCATGGTGCAGCGCTCGAGTACCCATATCTCCAGGTCCGACACGTTGATGGAAATCGGACTGGGTTCGCTCTATTCGGAGCAGGCGCTGCAGAATGGCATCACCACCGCCAAGGCCGATCTCATCTTCGCTTCGCTGCCTTACAAGATCCTGCACGAGTTCCAGATCCCGGCCTATGCCGAGATGAAGAAACGCGATGCGGCGTTCTACAAGGGATTGGAAAAGGCGGGTTTCATGCTCGACTGGGGCGACGACGAGTCCGGCCTGTTCATGAAGTACCTCAGGCGCGGCTCTGGCTATTACATCGATGTTGGCGCCTCGCAGCTGGTTATCGATGGTTCGATCAAGCTGAAGAGCGGCGTCGACGTCGAAGAGATCAAGCAGCACTCTGTTCTGCTCGGCGACGGGTCGGAACTGCCTGCGGACCTCATCGTCTATGCCACGGGCTACGGCTCGATGAACGGCTGGGCCGCCGATCTGATATCCCGCGAAACCGCCGACAAGGTCGGCAAATGCTGGGGCCTCGGCTCGAACACCACCAAGGATCCCGGCCCCTGGGAAGGCGAGTTGCGCAACATGTGGAAGCCGACGCAACAGGAGGCGCTGTGGTTCCACGGCGGCAATCTGCACCAGTCACGACACTATTCGCAGTTCCTGGCGCTGCAGTTGAAAGCCAGGCAGGCCGGCTTGGCGACGCCGGTCTACGGGCTGCAGCAGGTGCACCACAAGGGATAGGCGAGCGCCATTCCTGCGGAGAAAAAACGGAAGGAGGCATGGCTTGCACCCTGCCTCCTTCCTTCGAGGGAATTACGCCGGCTTACCCGCGGCGAACTGCGTCACCACCCGCTGCAGCAGCGGCACGTAATCGCGAAACGCCCGTGTCTTCATGTTGGCGATCTTGCCGCTCTCGTCCCAGATGCGGACCCGGACCGCTTCCTCGTGGAACGGGTTCTTGCGGAACTCGGCCACTTCATCGGCGCTCATCGGCCCGCCCTGCAGCGACAGCGTATGCACTGAGGCCTGCGAAAGCCTGCCGAAATAGGTCGGGTCGGTGGCGCAGAGATAGCGCTTGGCCGCGACATGCAGCCTCACGCATTCGACGATGACCGGCGGAAAGAACGGCGCCAGCACCTCGCCGCCGGCTTCGTCATGATGCTTGTCCTCGACATCCTCGGGCGAATAGGTGCCGAACTCGCTGGTGTAATGGCCGATGTCGTGCAGCAGCGCCGCCGCCACAAGTTCGTCGGGCGCACCGTCCTTTTCGGCGAACCAGGCGCCCTGCAGCATGTGCTCAGACATGGTGACTGGTTCGCCGAGATAGGATTCGGCACCCCGGCGCTCGAAGATGTCGGCGATGAACTCGACGATGGTGTCCGCGTTCAAATCCTGGCCGCTCATTCCGCCGCCTCCTTGAACCCATGCTCGATTGCGGCCAGCGTCGACAGCAGACCGTCCTTGTCTGCGTAACAGCCCTGCAGCCAGCGCTTGCCGGTACCGGAAAACGCTTTGCGGGCATGCATGACGCGCGTGTTGTCGACGATGAACGCCTGCCCCGCTTCGAGCTTGAACGTCACCTCGAAGGATGGATTCTCGATCAGTTCCGCAAACCGGCGATAGGCGGCGTAGTACGCTTCCATATGGCTGAACGGCACGTCGACCGTCGGCGCCAGGGAGCGGTTGTTGAAGCGGATGCAAATCAGCTCGCCATCGGGCCCGAGCTCGATCATCGGCCGCTTCGCCTGCAGCCGCACGCCGGAAGAGCCGGCATATTCGAAGCGCGCCGGGCATGAGCTCAGCAGCCGGAAGCCTTCCGGGTTCTCAGCCTGCAGCGCAGCCGCGACGGCAAACCCATCGACGACACTGGACTCGCCGCCCTCAACCGTATTTTCGATGCAGGACAGAATCTGCAGCGTCGGCACAGGGTCGCGATAGGGGTTGTCGGTGTGCGCCTGGAGGCCGAGATTCGTGTAGGCGAGATTGTTCGGATTGACCTCGGCGCGCACTTCGAACCAGCGCCCGTAATTGGTCTCCCTGATGTAGCCGAACAGATCGGACACTTTGCACAGCGCCCCGGATTCGGACGGCAGATCGTCCATCACCGCGAAGCCATAGGTTTTCACCGCCGACAGCCATTGCCCCAGCACAGCACGATCGCGGCTGGCCGCAACATAGCCGGCGCGCGGTACCGAATTCTGCATCGAGGCCTTGGTCCATCGCACGGTGGCCTCGCCTGTCCAGCCCGGCTGGCGGCCTGCGTCACGATCATAGGCATTGGCGCTCAGCCATGCCGCGGGAAAGCTGACCGTCTTCTGCTCGGGCACGAAGCTGACTTCCAGGGCGCCGCCTTTGATCGACGCGGCGCCGATCCTGGTGTTGGCGGGAATGTCGAGAATGGTGATGAGCCGTTGACCATTGCCGGCGCTGCGCGTCTTGTCGTCCAGCGCATTGTCGCGCAGCCACATGGCATGAAAACGGCTGCGCGACCCGTCCTGCCAGCCAAGGTCGATTGTTCTGCCTTCGTCGCCGATCAGCGCGTGGGTGAGCATGGAGATCCGTTCCTGTTCGTTGCGTCCCCCGCAGCCTGATCCGCAGGGTTTCGATTGCATGTTGATCGCGCGACAGGCATAACTCAAATTATCATTTTTTAGCCAATGACCGCAGAATACTTATGGCTCGTACAAATACACCCGTGCCCCC
>NZ_RZTC01000068.1:28202-32611 GCF_004023165.1 Mesorhizobium sp. M7A.F.Ca.MR.176.00.0.0
GTGCCGCCTCTGGACTGGCTGCGCAGTTTCGAGGCGGCGGCGCGGCTGTCGAATTTCACCGCGGCGGCAGCCGAGCTCGGTCTCACCCAGGCAGCCGTCAGCCAGCACATCCGGTTTCTCGAGGAGCGGCTCAAGACACGTTTGTTTTCGCGGCTGGCGCGGGGCGTTGCACTGTCGCCGGAGGGGGCAGCCTACCTGCCTCACATCCAGTCGGCCTTCGCCACCATCGGCAACAGCACCGCGGAACTGTTCGAGCCGCGTGCCGTCCAGACCGTGACCATCCGGGCGCCGATCTCCTTTGCCTTGCTCATGCTGGTTCCGGCGCTGCCAGATCTCGCCAAGGCACTGCCGCGCATCCAACTCGATCTGGTGACGATCCATCGCCCTGCCGACTACGATCTGCCGGGCTCGGTGCTCGACATCCGCTTCGGCAGCGGATCCTTCCCCGGACGCGAAGCCGACAGGCTGACCGCCGAGCGGCTCGTGCCGGTGGCCGCACCTGCGCTCGCCGGCGACGACGACTGGCCTTCCCTGCCGCTGCTTCTGGTCGCCGGCGCGCGCGAGATGTGGGCGGAATGGTTCGCCGCCGCTGGACTGGCTGGCCATCCCAGACGATCACACCGCTTCGATAGTTTCGTCACCGCCATGGAGGCGGCGAGCGCCGGCGCCGGCGTGCTCTTGGGCTCGCGGCCGCTGGTCGATGCGGCGCTCGACAGCAAGACGCTGGTCAGGCTTTCCGACTATGAACTTTCCAGCACATCGGGGCATTTCCTGACCAAGGCGTCGACAGCACGCCTGACCGGAGCCGAACAGGATTTCCGCCAATGGCTGCTCCTGCGCCTCTCCGCGCCGGCATGACTGGTTATGAGATTGGCCCGATCCGCTTCCAGTAGATCAACGTGCCGGTCAGCCCGCCATGCGGCTTCAGGGCATAGTCCGGTATCTCTCCGGCCAGCGTGAAGCCCAACCGCTCATAGAGGCCTGAGGCGCCCTCCTCGGTCGCCGTGTCCAGAACCAGCAGCGTGCGGCCCTTCTCAACGGCGAGGCTCTCGGCGGCTCGCATCAGGCGCGTTCCCACACCCCTGCCCCGGCAATCGACTGATGTCATCAGCTTGGCGATCTCGGCCCGGTGCGGCTGGTTGGGCGGACAATCGAGCAGCAAGGTCACTGTGCCGACCAGGTTTTTGCCGTCCCAGGCGCCAAGCACCGCTCTTTCGCCCCTTGCCGCCGCGGCCAGCGATTTCTCCCAGAACGTCCTTGCCGCCTGCGGCGCCAACGGATGCATGAAGCTGACCGAACCGCCGGTCGCCACCGTTGCGACCAGCAATTCGGCCAACATGTCCTGCGTCTCGGCAGTCGGGTTCAGGGGTGCGATCTCGATCGAGTTCATGTGCAGGATATCCTGTGATTGCAATAGAAGCGGGCGCATTGCTGTCAGTCCAGACGGTGCGCGCGGCGTCGCTTTCGCGCCGCCTTGATGGCGCTGATGCGGTCGGCGTCTTCGTGCCCGAGATGCCGCCCGCGCTCGAGGATCTCGAGCGTGTACTCCTCATAGGTCAGGCCAAGCCGCTCGGCTCTGTCCATGCGCAGCAGCATCACCTCGTGGCTGGGCGCCTTCCACGCCTTGGCATGGGCGGCCTGCCAGGCAAGGAAGATGTAGGGATCGCCCTTGCCCCATGGCGGACCCTTGTACTCATCGAGAGGCGGCCCCCCATTGTGGGAGCGCTTTGGTCTTCTTGCCATTGTGTCAGCCCCTGACCAGCGCGACGAGATAGTCGGCGCCAGGCTCCAGGGCATGGAAGGTGCAGTCCGACGGCGCCCCGAGCGCCAGGCAGTCGCCTGATACAAGCCTGTGCACTGTCTCACCTTCGACGAATTCGAGCCGCCCGGAAATCAGCCATATCTGCTGCTTGATGAAGGCGTATGAAGCGGCCGGAAAACTGACCTTGGCGCCCGCCGGCAGATGCACCTTGATCAGTTCCAGCGGCATATCGCCAGCCGGCGAAAGATGCCGCCTGACATAGCCGGTGTCGGGATCGCGCCACACCGGCTGGTCGGCCTCGCGCAATATCCCGCCGCCCTGCAGCTCCGCGCGTGCGATCAAGGTCGACAGCGTCATGCCGAAGGCCGACGCGATGCGCACCAGAAGCGCCGCCGTCGGGCTGGTCTTGCCACGCTCGATCGTGCTGAGCATCGCCTTCGAGACGCCGGAACGCTCCGCGAGTTCGGCCAGGGACCAGTCGCGCACGATTCTTTCGGCGTGTATCCTGCGGCCGATCGTCGAGGAAATGTCGTTCGCTATATCATCCATATGTCTATTATAGCGAAAAATAGACGCCGGAGAAGAGCCGCCTTGCGACAATTTTCACGAGCCCCTTAACGCTCTCTACACCATCCGACCTCATCGGGCTTTAACCCCATTCGGGTAGGATCGATGCTCCAGGGAAATGGGGATTGGCCTGTCCATGTATGTCGAACGCGAAGCCTCCGTTGGAGAACCGACATCGCAGGAGCGCCGCGACGCAGAGCAGAACGACAAGCGCATCCTCGGCAATGTCGTGCAATGCGATGGCGCACGCGCCACCATCAGCGCCTATGCGAATGACGCCGACGGCGCGGTGACCGGCCTGTGGACGGTCGGCAAGATGATTTCCATCAATCTCGGATCGACGCGAACCGTCGGCCTGGTCTACGCAATCGGCAAGTCGGACCGGGCCTGGAGCAATGAGGGCCAGAACGCCATCGAGGTCAGCATCGAGCTGATCGGCGAAGTCCGTGACGGAGCAGAGCCCGGCGCCAAACCGGTCTTCGATCGGGGCATCACCACCTATCCGCATATCGGCGCCGTTGCGCATCGGATCCGCACCCGCGACCTGCAGGCGGTCTATGACCTCGCCGGGCGTCATTCGATCACGATCGGCACGCTCGCGCAGGACGAGACGATCGCCGCCAACATCGCCATCGACGATACGCTGGCGCGTCACTTCGCCATTGTCGGCACGACCGGCGTCGGCAAATCCACCGCCGTCTCGCTGCTGCTGCGCAAGTCGATAGCGGCACGGCCGGATCTGCGCATCTTGATCCTCGATCCGCACAACGAGTTCGCTGCATCGCTGCCCGAATACTGCGTCAGGGTCGATTCCAAAACCTTGGATCTGCCGTTCTG
The DNA here is from genome assembly GCF_004023165.1 of Mesorhizobium sp. M7A.F.Ca.MR.176.00.0.0. NCBI lineage: Bacteria > Pseudomonadati > Pseudomonadota > Alphaproteobacteria > Hyphomicrobiales > Phyllobacteriaceae > Mesorhizobium > Mesorhizobium sp. M7A.F.Ca.MR.176.00.0.0. Next base: position 31,369 of record NZ_RZTC01000068.1, read on the forward strand.
GATGTTCAAGCTCGAGGAATTCGCCGAGGTGCTGTTCCGGGGCCGCGAGACCGAGCCGGAAGAAATCGACGCCTTGCGCGACCTTATCCCGGCCGCCAAGAATCTCTACCGCAACCCGAATTCGGGCTCCTATATCAGGCGCGGCAGCGATGCGTTGACCGCCGATACGCCGGTGCCTTACCGCATCGCCGACCTGCTCAAGCAGATCGATGAGCGCATGGGCATGCTCGAAAGCAAGACCGATCGCCCGACACTCAAATCGCTGAAGACGCGCATCGAATCGGCGGCCGCCGATCCACGCTACCGCTTCATGTTCAACTCGCGCCTGATCGAGGACACCATCCACGAGACGATCGGCAACATCTTCCGCGTGCCGCATCATGGCCGCCCGGTAACCTGCTTCGAGATGGCCGGCATGCCGTCGGAAGTGGTCAATTCGGTCTGCTCGGTGCTGGCGCGCCTGGCCTTCGACCTCGCTCTGTGGAGCGAGGGCAAGCTGCAGCTCCTGTTTTTATGCGAAGAAGCGCACCGCTATATGCCGGCCGATCCGCGCCTCGGCTTCGCGCCGACAAGGCACGCGCTGTCGCGCATTGCCAAGGAAGGCCGCAAATATGGCTGCTATCTCGGCGTCGTCACCCAGCGCCCGGGCGAGCTCGACCCGACCATCCTTTCGCAATGCTCGACCTTCTTCGCCATGCGGCTTGCCAATGAGCAGGACCAGGCGATCATCCGCTCCGCGATTGCCGACTCTTCCGCCTCGACGCTTGCCTTCCTGTCCTCCATGGGCCAGCGCGAAGCCATCGCCTTCGGCGAAGGCGTGGCGACGACCATGCGGCTGAAGTTCGAAAAACTGCCGAGTGACCTGCTCCCCGGCACCGCAAAACGCGAAGAGGCCACGTCGAAGCCAGGCGACGATGTCGATCTGGTGGCGATCGTGGAACGACTGCGCAATGTGCCTAAATCAACGCAGCAGGCGATGGCCTTCGCCGAGGTCGTCGATTCGGGCCGCCAGGCCGGCGACCCCGACTACCGCAAGCCACCCGCCGCACGCGCGCCATCGGACGACGATTTCGACATGCGCTACGGCCTAAAGCCCGCAACCTTCGGCCTGCGCCCGCAAAACGATTAGGTCAGCAGCGCCAAATCCTCTGCCTTCTGACCGAGAAGCCGCGCCAAGCTTGCGCCCTTGCCCAGCCCGCTCGGATAAATCCCGTCAGGGAATTCGTCAGGCTGAGTCGGGTGG
>NZ_RZTC01000068.1:32621-37496 GCF_004023165.1 Mesorhizobium sp. M7A.F.Ca.MR.176.00.0.0
TGGTTCTGTTTTCGAGAACCGAAGCGGAGCGGACGTTTGAGTCCGTGAGCACCGGAAGCGCAGAAAACGGCGCCAGACGGCCAGCCTCACGAATTCAGTGATGCGATTTCAGGCGCAGACGCGGTTACGGCCCTGCCTCTTCGCCTCGTAAAGCTGGCGGTCGGCGCGGCGATAGAACTCTTCCGCTGTTTCCTTGCGGTCCCAGACGGCGAGCCCGACGCTGGTGGTGATCTTGAGGCGGACATTGCCCGACAGCACCGACATGTTGGCAATCGCCTTGCGGATGCGCTCGGCAAACTTGCCCAGAAGCTCGGCGTCCATGTTGGGCGTGACCACGGCGAACTCCTCGCCGCCCAATCGCGCCACCACATCGTGGTAGCGCGTCATGTCCTTGAGACAGTTCGCGACGGCCTTGAGCACTTCGTCGCCGACGTCATGGCCGTGGGTGTCGTTGACCTGCTTGAAATGGTCGAGATCGAGGATCATCAGCCCGACGGGCTTTTCGATGCGCCGGAATTCCTCGAGATACTCCTTCAGCGCATCATCGAAATAGCGCCGGTTCTGCATGCCGGTCAGGCCATCGGTCAGCGCCGCATGCTCGAATGTTTCCGAGCGCGCGCTGAGCGAGACCGTCATGGCGCGTAGCTTGCCTTCCTCCATCGCCTGTTTGCGGATCAGCGGATAGATGAAGAAGATGCCGAAGAACAGCGCGGTGGCCAGGAGCACGCCGGTCGCGAACAAGAGCTTGTTGAGATAGATGACCTTGTCCAGACCCGAAGCCGTATGCAACTCGTCGGCGAAGGATTGCAGAAGTCCGTAAGCATGCAGCGTCACCAGGCCGGCGGCCAGGATCACGAATATAAAGACGAAAAATGCTGATTCCGCCTTGTGGAAACGCATCTGCTCCCCGTTGGAAAAGTGCCCACTGATCTTATGGCATGGGCGGGCTTACGGAGGGTTAATTTGGACAACCACCACGGGAACCTTTCCTTGCATGTAACCTTTTCAGGTTGTATCGGAAGCAAGCGCTGAGATCGTGGTTTCCAGATCATCACCGGGGCGCAATCTCAGCCATTCCGGCCCCAATTGATGCCTGAACCAGGTGGTTTGCCGCTTGGAATATTGCCTGGTCGCGATCTTGGCGCGTTCGATTGCCTCGGGAAAGCCAATCTCTCCGGCCATCGCTGCCTGCAGTTCGCGAACGCCGATCGCTTTCATCGCCGGCAATTCGGGATCGAGGCCAAGTGCTGCAAGCCGCTTGACCTCGTCCAGCGCGCCCTTGTCCAGCATCTGGTCGAAGCGTTTGTCGATCCGAGCGACCAACGCCGCCCGATCCGGCTCGATCACGAAGAAACGTGCGCTTTCCCTGTCGATGAGCGGCTGGCCGCGTTCTGCCTGCCATTCCAGGATCGAACGGCCAGACGCATCGAGAACCTCCAATGCCCGCACGACGCGCTGGCTGTCGGTTGGCTTGAGCATCATGGCCGCCGCCGAATCCTCGCGCAGCAGCAGGCTGTGCAGCTTGACGGCGCCCTGCTCCTTCAACTCATAGCGCCAGCGGTCGCGGACCCGCTGCGGAATGTCGGGCATTTCCGAAATGCCCTCGGCCAGCGCGCGAAAGTAGAGCCCGGTGCCGCCGACAAAAATCACTGGCCGTTCGGAGAATATGCCGTCCTCGATCAGCTTCATCACGTCGCGCAGCCAGGCGCCGGTGGAATAGGCGGTGGCCGGGTGGACATGGCCATAAAGATAATGCGGTGCGCGGGCGAGGTCGGCCGCCTCCGGCCGGGCGGTCAGCACGTCGAGCACCGAATAACCCTGCATGGAATCCGTGTTGACGATCACGCCACCCCTGCGCTCGGCCAGATCGAGCGCAAGCGCCGACTTGCCGCTGGCGGTCGGCCCGGCTATCAGGATCGCGTTCTTCACGCGGCCCTTGCCCGCCTGCCCGCCGGAATGTTCCATGCCGCTCATCGCCACGCTTGTTTCCCGTCCCACTGAGCGCGCTTTGTCGCTGTCGCTTGCGAATATGGCCTCACGGTCGGTCGGCGCAAGCGCTGTTGTCTGGCTGGCCGAAGGTATTGCCTGCGATCTCGTCCTGCCTGAGGCAGCCGACGACGCCGTCACGAGTGCCGTCTTGCGCACGGCACTTGCCAGCGAGGCGGTCGACGTGATCGTCCAGCAGGCGGAAACCCGCCGCAAGAAAATCCTGATCGCCGACATGGATTCAACCATGATCGACCAGGAATGCATCGACGAGCTGGCCGACGAGATCGGCGTCAAGGATCATGTTGCGGCCATCACCGCGCGATCCATGAATGGTGAGATCGCCTTCGAACCGGCTTTGCGTGAACGGGTGGCGTTGCTCAAGGGCCTCGACGCCGCCGTGGTCGATCGCATCGTCGCCAATCGCCTGACGCTGGCAGCGGGCGGCCGTGTTCTGGTCCGGACCATGCGCGCCAACGGTGCCTGGACGGCACTCGTGTCTGGCGGGTTCGAGGTCTTCACGACGCGCATCGCCGCCATGCTCGGTTTCCAGGAGAACCGCGCCAATCGCCTGCTCGAGCAGGACGGCCGCTTCACCGGGCTGGTCGGCGAACCGATCCTCGGCCGCGCCGCCAAGGCCGACGCGTTGATCGAAATTTCAGCGCGCCTCGGCCTGACGCCCGCCGACGCCATCGCCGTCGGCGACGGCGCCAATGATCTCGGCATGATCCGCCTGGCCGGTACCGGTGTCGCGCTCCACGCCAAACCGACGGTGGCGGCACAGGCCAAGGTCCGCATCGATCATGGCGACCTGACCGCGCTGCTTTATGTGCAAGGCTACAGGCAGGAGGAGTTTGTGCAATGAAACCAATGCGCACCGAGCGCCTGATCCTGCGCAACTGGGAGGATCGCGACCGCGACCTGTTCCACCGCATAAACTCCGACGACCGGGTGATGGAGTTCTTTCCGTTCCGCCGCGACCGCGCCGAGGCGGATGCCAAGATGGACGAGCTCAGGGCCTGGACCACGAAGGACGGATACGGTTTTGCGGCCGCCGAGATCACCGCCACCGGTGAATGCATCGGCTTCATCGGTCTCCTCGACACCGATCATGTGCCATCCCTGCCAGCCGGCACCATCGAGATCGGCTGGCGGCTGGCACCTGAGTTCTGGGGCAAGGGCTATGTCACCGAGGCAGCCGAAGCGTGGCTGGCCTACGGCTTCGAGACGCTTGGCCTCGATGAAATCGTATCATTCGCCGTCGCGGCCAACCGCCGCTCCACCGCCGTCATGCAACGCCTCGGCATGAGCGCGGATCCGTCCGGCGATTTCGACCACCCCAGCATTCCCGACAGCCATCCCGCGCTCAAGCGCCATGTCCTGTACAGACTGTCGCGCCAAGACTGGCAGGCAAGAAAAAGGGCGGCCCGCTAGCCGCCCTTTCCATTCAAGATGAGGATTTTTTCGCCGCATCTTCCGGATCTCAGTCCATCCGGATCGTCACGAACCTGAGCTCGCCGGTCTTCGAGGCCAGCATCAAGAGCGCATTCTTGCGCCCCTGTTCCTTCAAGGCGCCGATCCGGTCCATGACGTCCTTGGGCGTGGCGACCGATTCCTGCGCGATCTCGGTGATCACCTCGCCGGGCTGGATGCCGCGTTCGGCGGCGGCCGAGTCCTTGGTGACGTCGGTGATGACGACGCCCGAAACATCGGCCGCAATGCTGAACTTCTTGCGTGTCTCGTCGTTCAGTTCGCCGACCGTCATGCCGAGCACCGAAGCAGTGGAAACGGCCGGAGCCTTGTCGCCCTTGTCCTGATCGGTGTTGCTGCCCTCCTCACTGCTGGCGAGCTTCTCGCCATCCTCGAGCCGGCCGAGCGTCACTTTCACGGTCTGCTCGACACCCTTGCGCACGATGAGCACATCGACCGCCTTGCCAACCGGGCTTTCGGCGACAACGCGCGGCAGATCGCGCATCTCATGGATGTCCTTGCCGTCGAACTTGATGACGACATCGCCCGCCTGGATGGTGCCATTGTCGACCGGGCCGCCCTTGATCACGCCGGCGACCAGCGCGCCCCTGGCGGTCGCCATGCCGAGGCTTTCGGCGATGTCGTCGGTCACCGGCTGGATGCGCACGCCCAGCCAGCCGCGCCGCGTCTCGCCGAACTGGCGCAACTGGTCGACGACGCCGGACGCGAGCTGGGCGGGGATGGAAAAGCCGATGCCGATCGAACCGCCGGAAGGCGAAATGATCGCCGTGTTGATGCCGATGACTTCGCCGGCGCTGTTGAACAGCGGTCCGCCGGAATTGCCACGGTTGATCGCGGCATCGGTCTGGATGAAGTCATCATAGGGGCCGGAATTGATGTCGCGGTTGCGGGCAGAGACGATGCCGACCGTGACCGTGCCGCCGAGGCCGAACGGATTGCCGATCGCCATCACCCAGTCGCCGACGCGCATCTTGGTGGAATCGCCGAACTTCACCGCCGTCAGCTTGTGGCCTTTCGGATCGACCTTGAGCACGGCGACATCGGTCTTGGTGTCGGTGCCGACCAGCGTCGCCTTCAAGGTGACACCATCGGAGAAATTGACCTCGATGTCGTCGGCATCGGCAATGACATGGTTGTTGGTGACGACGATGCCTTGCTCGGCATCGATGACGAAGCCGGAGCCCAGCGACTGCACCTTCTGCGAGCCGTTGTCCTTGTCACCGCCGCGGTTCTTGAAGAAATCGTCGAAGAAATCCTGGAAGGGCGACCCCTCGGGCAATTGCGGCATCGGCACCGCGCCAGGGCCTTCGGTGCCCTTGACCGTCTGCGAGGTCGATATGTTGACCACTGCGCCGATCTGGCGCAAGGCCTGCTCGGCGCAGTGGTCAACATATCGAC
>NZ_RZTC01000069.1:0-6783 GCF_004023165.1 Mesorhizobium sp. M7A.F.Ca.MR.176.00.0.0
GGGCATGAAGGGGCTTTCGGCGCCGAAGATCGGCGGCAAGCTGTCGCTGAGGGCGTCGATCACCGGCGAGGTGGTGATGGAAGGCGTCGAGGTCGGCGAAGACGCGCTGCTGCCCAACGCAAAAGGCCTTGGCGGACCGTTCGGCTGCCTCAACCGGGCTCGCTTCGGCATTTCCTGGGGCTCGATGGGCGCCGCCGAGGATTGCTGGCACCGCGCCCGCCAATACGGTCTCGATCGCAAGCAGTTCGGCAAGCCGCTGGCCGGCACGCAGCTCTACCAGAAGAAGCTGGCGGATATGCAGACCGAGATCGCGCTTGGGCTGCAGGCATCCTTGCGCGTCGGGCGACTGCTGGATGAAGGCAAGATGGCGCCGGAAATGATCTCGATCGTCAAGCGCAACAATTGCGGCAAGGCGCTCGACATCGCCCGCCAGGCCCGCGACATGCATGGCGGCAACGGCATCCAGATCGGCTACCACGTCATGCGTCACGCGCAGAACCTGGAGACGGTCAACACCTATGAAGGCACGCATGACGTGCATGCGCTGATCCTGGGACGGGCGCAGACGGGGATACAGGCGTTTTTCTGAGCCGGCAACCGTTGCTTAAATTAGGTGCACCGCAACATCTCTGCTTGGAGAATGGTCGCCAGATGTGTCAGGGTTCAGCGAAATCGTTTGAAACGCTGAATTCCGGGGCTCCATGGCAATTCTGGCAGCTGTCTACCACCTGACCCACTACAAGTACGACCGGCCGGTGGTTCTCGGGCCCCAGATCATCAGGCTGCAGCCGGCGCCGCATTCCCGCACCAAGGTGCTGAGCCATTCGCTCAAGGTCGAGCCGGCCAACCACTTCGTCAATCTGCAGCAGGACCCCTACGGCAACTTCCTAGCCCGCTTCGTCTTTCCGGAGCCGGTGACGGAGTTGAAGATCGAGGTCGACCTCGTCGCTGACATGACAGTCTACAATCCGTTCGATTTCTTCGTCGAGCCGTCGGCCGAGGCATTTCCATTCGAGTATCCGGAAGAAATCCGCGACGATCTCGCCATCTATCGCACGCCGGAACCGGCGGGACCGCTGCTGTCGGCGCTGCTGAACACCATCGATCGCAGCGCAGCCAACACCGTCAATTTCCTAGTCGACCTCAATGCGCGGCTGCAGCGCGAGATCGCCTATATCGTGCGCATGGAAACCGGGGTGTTCTCGCCGGAAGAGACCTTGGCCGCAAAAAAGGGGTCATGCCGGGATTCGAGCTGGCTGCTGGTGCAGATCCTGCGCAATCTCGGCATCGCCGCGCGCTTCGTTTCCGGCTATCTGGTCCAGTTGAAGCCCGATCTGGTGGCGCTCGATGGTCCAGCCGGAACCGCGGTCGACTTCACCGATCTGCATGCCTGGTGCGAGGTCTATCTTCCCGGCGCCGGCTGGATCGGCTTCGATCCGACCTCGGGCCTGCTCACCGGCGAAAGCCATGTGCCGCTGGCCGCCACGCCGCATTTCCGCAACGCGGCTCCCATTTCCGGCATGGCAAGCTTCGCCAATGTCGAATTCGGCTTCGAGATGCGGGTCGACCGCATCGCCGAACATCCGCGCATCACCAAGCCATTTTCGGACGAAAGCTGGCAGGCCCTTGATGCGTTGGGCAACAAGGTCGATGCAGCGCTTGCCGGCGGCGACGTGCGGCTGACGATGGGCGGCGAGCCGACTTTCGTGTCGATCGACGATTTCGAGTCGGCCGAGTGGAACACCGCCGCCGTCGGTCCCACCAAGCGCGAAAAGGCGGACGAACTGATCCGTAAACTGCGCGAGCGCTTCGCGCCCGGCGGCTTTCTCCACTACGGCCAGGGCAAATGGTATCCGGGCGAAAGCCTGCCGCGCTGGACCTTTTCGCTCTACTGGCGTGCCGACGGCCAGCCAGTGTGGAGCGATCCGTCCCTGATCGCACGCGAAAAGAGCGAGGCCGATATCGGCCCGAAGCAGGCCGAAAGCCTGCTCACCGCGATTGCCGGCGAACTCGGCATCGACAAGACCATGGTCAGCGAAGCCTATGAGGATCCGGCCGAATGGCTGCTCAAGGAAGGCAAGCTGCCCGACAATGTCGATCCGTCCAACTCCAGGCTGGAGGATCCGGAAGAACGCAGCCGCATGGCGAAAGTGTTCGAACGCGGGCTGACCAAACCGTCCGGCTATGTGCTCCCTGTCCAGCGTTGGAACAGCCAGGCATCGGATCCGCGCTGGCGCTCGGAAAAATGGAAGACGCGGCGCGGCCGGCTGTTCCTGGTACCCGGCGATTCACCCGTCGGCTACCGCCTGCCACTCGGCACGTTGCCCTATGTGCCGCCGGAGCAATTCCCCTACATCGTGCCGGTCGATCCGTCGCTGCCACGCGGACCGCTGCCCGCGCGTGAAGCCATCCTGTCCTCGGCGGCTCCGGCTGAACTGGAAGGCGCCGACGAGATGGCGCGCCGCCAGCAAGCGGCATCGTTCACCGCTGCGACCGGCCAGCAGGACCGGGTCGAACAAGAGATCACCGAGATCGGCGGCGCGGTGCGCACCGCGCTTTCGGTCGAGCCGCGCGATGGGCGGCTTTGCGTGTTCATGCCGCCGGTCGAGGCGCTGGAAGACTATCTCGAACTGGTCGCTGCTGCCGAGAACGCGGCGAAGGCGATCGGCCTTCCCGTGCATATCGAGGGCTACGGCCCGCCTCACGATCCGCGCCTCAACGTCATCCGCGTCGCGCCTGATCCCGGCGTCATCGAGGTCAACATCCATCCTGCTTCCAACTGGCAGGATTGCGTGGCGACGACGACGGCGATCTATGAGGAAGCGCGGCAGACACGGCTTGGCGCCGACAAGTTCATGATTGACGGCCGCCACACCGGCACCGGCGGCGGCAACCATGTCGTGGTCGGCGGTGCGACACCCAATGACAGCCCCTTCCTGCGAAGGCCGGACCTGCTGAAGAGCCTGGTGCTGCAATGGCAGCGCCATCCGTCGCTGTCCTATCTGTTCTCCGGCCTGTTCATCGGGCCGACCAGCCAGGCGCCACGCTTCGACGAGGCGCGTCACGACTCGCTCTACGAGCTTGAGATCGCGATGGCGCAGGTACCGCATCCGGACCAGGGCAACGCACCCTTGCCATGGCTGGTCGACCGGCTGTTCCGCAATTTGTTGACCGACGTCACCGGCAATACGCATCGTTCGGAAATCTGCATCGACAAACTGTTTTCGCCGGACGGACCGACCGGTCGGCTGGGACTGGTCGAATTCCGCGGCTTCGAGATGCCGCCCAATGCACGCATGAGCCTCGCGCAGCAACTGCTTGTCAGGGCGATCATTGCCCGTGCCTGGAAGAGCCCGCTCGATGGCCGCTTCGTGCGCTGGGGCACCTCACTGCACGATCGTTTCATGCTGCCGCATTATGTCTGGGCCGATTTCCTCGACGTGCTCGACGACCTCAAGCTCAACGGCTTCGAATTCAGGCCCGAATGGTTCGACGCCCAGCTCGAATTCCGCTTCCCCTTCTGCGGTCAGGTTCAGCATGCCGGCATCAAGCTGGAACTGCGGCAGGCGCTCGAACCCTGGCATGTCATGGGCGAGCAAGGCGCGATCGGCGGCACCGTGCGTTTCGTCGATTCCTCGGTCGAACGGCTGCAGATCAAGACCGAAGGGCTGAACCCGGAGCGTCACGCAGTTGTCTGCAACGGCCGCATCGTGCCTATGAAGGTCACCGACAATCGCGAAGTGGCGGTGGCGGGCGTCCGCTTCAAGGCCTGGCAGCCGGCATCGGGCCTGCATCCGGCGCTGCCGGTCAACACGCCGCTGGTCTTCGACATCTATGACCGCTGGTCGGGACGTGCGGTCGGCGGCTGCGTCTACCACGTCGCCCATCCCGGCGGGCGCAATTACGACACCTTTCCGGTCAATGGCAACGAGGCGGAAGCTCGGCGGCTCGCCCGCTTCGAACCGCGCGGCCATACGCCATCCGCCTATGTGATCCGTGAAGAACAACCGGCGGAAGATTTCCCGATGACCCTTGACCTTCGGCGGCCGGCAAGACTCTGATCAGCGATGGCAAAGGGGAATCACAAGAGGGGACGCGGCAAGCCGCAGACCCACAGCCTGCTGGAGCACTACCAGCCGATCGACGGCGTCGTCGACGAGATGGTCGATGCGTCAGGCAATCCTCGCCCGGCCTGGAAGCATTTTGTCGAGGCGCTCGAGGAACTTGGCGCTGAAAAGCTCGGCCAGCGCTTTGCCCGCGCCGACCAATATCTGCGCGATGCCGGCGTTTATTACCGCGTCTATGACAAGGCCGGTGCCAATGAGCGCGAATGGCCACTGGCGCATGTCCCGGTTCTCATCGAGGAGAGCGAGTGGGCGGCGATCAGCGCCGGCCTCGTGCAGCGCGCCGACCTGTTCGAGGAAACCATCGCCGATATCTACGGGCCGAACCGGCTGGTCGAGAAAGGCATCCTGCCGGCGGGATTGATCGCCGCCAGCCCCGAATATTTGCGGCCTGTCGTCGGCACCAGGCCGGCGGGCGGCCACTTCCTGCATTTCTGCGCCTTCGAACTCGGCCGCGGACCTGACGGCCAGTGGTGGGTGCTGGGCGATCGTACGCAGGCGCCGTCCGGCGCCGGTTTCGCACTGGAAAACCGCGTCGCCACCACACGCGCGCTGTCCGACATCTATGGCGAGATGCATGTGCACCGCCTTGCAGGCTTTTTCCGCCGTTTTCGCGACGCGCTGATCGGCATGGCCAAGGAGACCGACGGCCGCGTCGCCATCCTGACGCCGGGGCCGCTCAACGAAACTTATTACGAGCACGCCTACATCGCCCGCTACCTCGGCATCATGCTGCTCGAAGGCGAGGATTTGACCGTCTCCGGCAGCCGGCTGATGGTGCGCACGGTTTCCGGCCTGATGCCGATCAGCGTGTTGTGGCGGCGGCTCGACGCCGCCTTCGCCGACCCGCTGGAACTGCGCCCGGATTCGCAGATCGGCACGCCGGGCCTGGTCGAGGCGATCCGCCAGGGCGCGGTTGCTACCGTCAATGCACTGGGCTCCGGCCTGATGGAGACGCGCGCGCTGCTTGCCTTCCTGCCCAAGATTTCACGGGCCTTGCGGGGCGAGGAATTGCTGCTGCCAAGTGTCGCGACATGGTGGTGTGGGCAAGCTACCGAGCGCGCGCATGTGCTGGCCAATATCGATCGCATGGTGATCGGGCCGGCGCTGTCGACGAGGCTTGCCTTCGAGGACGACGATTCGACGAAGCTAGGCTCGGCTCTGTCGGCCGGTGAGCGGGCGGAACTGGTGGCGCGCATTGAACGTGACGGCGGCGATTTCGTCGGCCAGGAAGCGGTGACGCTTTCGACGACGCCCGTCTATGTCGGCGGCTGGCTGGAGCCGCGGCCAGCGAGCCTGCGCGTCTACCTGGCGCGAACGCCGGAAGGCTGGACGGTGATGCCGGGCGGTTTTGCCCGTATCGGCCTGTCGCTCGACCCGACGGCGATCGCCATGCAGCGTGGCGGCCAGGCGGCGGATGTCTGGGTTGTCAGCGACAAACCGGTGGAGCGCGAGACGCTGCTGCCGCAAGAAGGCGACAGTTTCAGCCGCACCAGGCCCGGCAGCCTGCCCAGTCGCGCGGCGGAGAACCTGACCTGGCTCGGCCGCTATATCGAGCGCTCGGAAGACACGGTGCGTATCCTGCGCGCCTACCATGTGCGGCTGGCCGAAACCTCCGACCCGGATATGCCGCTGCTCGCCGACATCAGGGATTATCTCGAACCTTTCGGCATCGATGTGGAGACAGCGATCCCGTCAGGGCTGATCGGCACGCTGGATAGTGCGGTCTACAGCGCCGGGCAGATCCGCGACCGCTTCTCGCCCGATGGCTGGCTGGCGCTGAAGGACCTGTCGAAAACCATCCATCAGTTCGCAACGACGGTCGCGCCCGGCGACGACGCGACCCGGGCGATGACAGTCATCCTGCGTAAGCTCGCCGGCTTTTCCGGCCTGCTGCACGAGAACATGTACCGCTTCGCCGGTTGGCGCTTCCTCGAGATCGGCCGCCGGCTGGAGCGCGGTATCCAGATCTCCCGCACGCTGTCGCGGCTGACCAGCGCCAAGGCGCCGGACGGCGCGCTGGACATGATGCTGGAGATCGGCGACAGCGTGATGACCCATCGCCGCCAATATCCGGTGCAGGCCGGTCGGCGCACGGTGATCGACCTGCTGGCGCTCGATCCGCTCAATCCGCGCTCGATCCTGTTCCAGCTCGAAAGGCTGAAAGCCGAAATCGGCCTGTTGGCGTCACTCGGCGGCGAGGGACAAATGTCGCCGGCGGCGAAGGAAATCCTGCAGCTCAACACCCAGATCGCCATCAAGGAGCCTTCGGATATGACGGCAAAGGCGCTGGACGACCTCGCCTTTGAAATCGGCGGCCTCTACAACAGCCTCGCCAAAGCCTATTTCGGCTAAGCAGGTTCCGCAAAAGTGTCGCACGGTTTTGCGACAAGAACCTGCGCAAAGGCAGAAAAATAGAACATGCTCTACGACATCAGGCTTCATCTGCATTACGATTACGCTGCAGCGGCCGGCGGCGGTCGTCATCAGGTGCGCGTACTGCCGTCGACGATATTAGGCGTGCAGCGTGTCATCGCCGCATCCCTGTCCTTTGCGCCGGCACCCAACGAACGTTCCGACTTTTCCGATTTCTTCGGCAACAACGTCACCTCGATCGCCTTTCGCGACGCGCATGACGCGCTCGACATCAGGATGAGCG